>JAMDCE010000391.1 GCA_023489135.1 Chloroflexota bacterium | reverse complement strand
CCTTCGGCCTCGGGCCCTTCGGTGGCGGCTCTGCCCACAGCTTTCTTCCTGGGGTGGATGGCGGTGGCTCTTATCGTCGGCTTTACCTTCGCTCCATTCCTTACGCCGCTCTGGTGGACCACGACGGAGTGTGCGGCCCGCTATATCCTGGGTTTCCCTGGCGCTGGAACCACGGCCCTTGGTCTGGGACTGATTGCCCACTCCTGGAAGGGAAAGACAGCGCGGCGAGCCGCGAATTATCTCCGTGTTGCCGCTGTGGCCTTTGCTGTCTATGCTGTTCTGGCGGGGTTGGTCGTCTTCCCGGCCCCTTTTTTCCCCGCCTCTAGCCTCAACACAGCCTGGTTCATCTCTACCTTCGGCGTTCCTCCGCAGTTGTTCCGGGCCCTTTCTGCTCTCATCATCGCCGTGTCCGTGGCGGAAGTCCTGGTGATCGAAGCCTCTCGATCGATAGTGGACCTCAACAGGCTTCTGGTCGCTCTCAACGAGAGTTCCCAGGCGATCGTGTCCAGACTCGAGTTGGGACACATTCTCGACCTCATTGTGGTGAAGGCCCGCCAACTCCTCCAAAGCGATACAGCCTTCCTTTCCCTCGCCGACGAGGACGGCATGACACTGGAGATGGTCGCCTCGGTAGGTGTGCGCACCGAGGCTCTCCGCCACCTCAAGCTGCGCTCCGATCAGGGCCTGGCCGGTCTTGCGGCGGAAAAAAGAGAACCTGTTGTTACCGAAAATTATCCGGCCGCGGTGGGATTGCGGCAACCGGCGACGGAGGTGCTGCGGAACGAGGGAATAGTCTCAGGCATCGCCGCTCCTCTCTTAGAGAATTCCAGGCTGCTCGGGGTCCTCTATGTCTTCAACCGCAGGCCCACTAGCTTCACCGATGTCGAAGCCAGACTCCTGGGCTCCCTGGCGAACCAGGCTGCGGTAGCCATCGACCACGCGCGACTGTATGCCAAGGAGAAAGAGCACGTCGAGACGCTGCGAGAACTGGACCGGGCCAAAGACGAGTTCTTCTCCGTCGCCACGCACGAGCTGAAGAATCCTCTTACGACCATCAAGGGCTTCAGTCAGCTCCTTTTAAGGAAGGTTCAAGAACCTGGCCATGAAGAGGAGCTGAAGATCGGCAATATCATTCTAGGGCAGACGGACCGGTTGATAGATTTGGTTAACACCCTGCTAGATGTCTCCCGTATCCAAACCGGGCGATTTGAGCTGCATCTGCAGTCGACTAATCTAGTGAGCTTGATCCGGAGAGTCGTTGATGAGATGCAGGTTGTCGCCCCGCGACACCAGATCAATTTAGGAGCCGAGCCGGCCGCAATTGTCGGTAATTGGGATCCGGCCCGCCTTGAAGAGGTCTTTGTCAACCTCGTGGACAACGCCGTCAAATATAGCCCAAAAGGAGAGCGGATTGATGTTAGTGTCAGTTCCATTCACGGCTTCGCCCAGGTCACGGTGCGCGATTACGGCCCTGGCATCCCTGAGGAGGACCGGCCTCACATATTTGAGAGATTCTACCGGGTGCCGCCACCGAAGGGCCCGAGGCCGAAGGGTCTGGGCTTGGGTCTTTTCATCAGCAAGGAGATCGTCACCCAGCTCGGAGGCAGCATGTGGTTTGAGAGCGAGGAGGGGAAAGGAACGACTTTCTACGTTTCCCTGCCTCTCCAAGGAGAGGCTGGCTGAGCAAACCATCGGGCCTTCCCGGCTCCCGAATGGATTCTGGCTACTGGCCGACCCAGCAACTGACGCCCACCTGGCACCGTTAGTGGAGCGACTACCTTGAAAACGGAAGCTAACCTATCGCGGCGCGAACGATATCTGGCCGTTCGCCGCGTTATCCTGGTAGTGCTGGCAGTCGGACTCGCTTTGGCCGCAGCCAAGGTAGTCTATGGTTCCGTGACAGGTAGCCTGGGCATGGTTGCCGACGGCCTTCACTCTGTCATTGATGCGGCGGCCGGGATCGTTGCCCTCATCGCCATTTACCTGGCCGCCCGGCCTCCCGATCCAAAACACCCTTACGGCTACGAGCGCTACGAACCCCTTGCCGCCATAGGGATCGCGGCCACTATGGGCGTAGCTGTGGTGCAGATTCTCGAAAGAACCTGGGAGCATCTTGGGTCGAGAGAGATACCCGAGGTTACCATCCTTAGCTTCGCCATCATGCTCAGTTCGGTAGGCTTCAGGGCCGGCCTGGCCGTTTGGGAGCGGCAGCAGGGTAGGCGCTTCATGAGCGGCATCCTCGCCGCAGATTGGAGACGAGGAATAGGGGATGCGCTCGTTTCGCTGTCGGTCGTTCTTGGCCTTCTCGCGGCCCTCATCGGCTTCCCCGTGTTGGACGCCGCGGTGTCCGTGGGAATTGCCGGGGTCATCGGCTGGACCGCCTGGACCATAGTGCGAGATTCGTCAAGGGCGCTCACGGACGCGGCCACGGGTGACCTGCCGCGCATAGCGTCGGTGGCCTCCACTGTCGAAGGGGTGCAGAGCTGCCACCAGGTGAGGGCGAGGGGCGTGGCTGGGATGGTGCGCGTCGACTTGCACATCGCGGTGGATCCGTCCCTTCAGGTCTCGGAAGCTCATCGAATTGCCGAAGAAGTCGAGCGACGGGTGAAGGTCCAGGTCGGTGGAACCACAGAAGTCCTCGTTCACGTTGGGGCCGCGACGATGCATCCGAACTAGACCGAGGGCCGGGCCGCCAACAGCAGGGCACAAATGCGCCAGATGAATGATCGCTACTTCTTGAGGCCCGCGATAAACTCGTCGAGGGTCATAGCCGCCAGAGTCATGGTCTGGATTGATCCTCTCGAACCCAGTTCAATCGCCACTTTGGAAACGATTTCGTTGTTCGGCGCCTCGAGAACGTTTACGAAATCATAGGGTCCCAAAAGAGCGTACTGGGCGAGAATCTTTACTCCCATCGCCTCTACTTCTCTGTCGACATCTCTGATCCTGTCCGGATTCTCTTTGATGGTCTTCCTTCCGTCGTCGGTAAGAGTTGTCAGCATCACATAGAGAGCCATCGTGTTCTCCTTTCAGAAATTCTTTTGGCGCATTTGTGCCCCGGCGTTGCGACGCCGGTTTGACTGCCCTGCGTTCCCAAGCGCCTATCGTGGATACCGTGAGGATAGACATCGAATCCGCCAGCGCGGAAAGCGGATCGTTGCGGGAAAGACCTGAATGCAGAGAGCTAAGCGGGATCCCGTCTGGTCATTGGTTAGCGCTTGCAAGAAGCATGCCGCAGCACGACCGCAGTCGAAGTCGTCGATCTCTAGGCCAAGGTCCTTCTCAGAATTGATATTCCTCGCTGAAGTCTCATATACTTGCGGCCGATCCGATCCTCATCGTCCGCACTAAGGGCAAATCCGTGTCCCGATCTGATAAATCGGTCACGGGGAAGGAGAACTCGTATGAGTGAACCCGTGGAGTGGTTGTTAGCAGGCCCGGCTTGGGTGCGCTATCGAACGCGCTTGGACCTGCTGGGACAGTCTGAAGACCACCCGCAAGTTCTTGCCGCTCGAGAGGAGATGCTAGCCGACGAGCAGGCGCGGGAGTTACTCGCTGAACTGGCCGGATGGCCCGGCCCTCCACTGAAGAGCCATCAGGATGCCAGCCATCTTCTCTACAAGTTGACCTTCCTCGCCGATTTGGGCTTGAAAGCCACCGACCCGGCTATGATTCCAGTTGTCGAGCGTATTCTGGAGCATCGTTCGAAAGAAGGCCCGTTTCAGGTTCTCGTCAATATCCCAGTTCGGTATGGCGGCCGTGGAGAAGATCAACTGGCCTGGATACTGTGCGATGCCCCCTTGATCCCCTATGCGTTGCTGAAGCTCGGATTGGTCGAGGATGACCGGGTCGTAGCCGCTACTAATCACCTTGTGGGACTGATTCGCGAAAATGGCTGGCCGTGCGGGGTAGCCCCCGAACTGGACAAGTTCAGGGGACCGGGTCGCAAAGCCGATCCGTGCCCTTATGCAAACCTGTTGATGCTAAGGGCCCTTAGTCAGGTGCCCCGGTGGCGTGACAGCGAGGCCTCTCGCACCGGAGCCGAGACCCTGCTGAGCCTATGGGAACAACGCAAGACCCGTCGTCCCTATCTGTTCGCAATGGGCTCGGATTTCAAGAAGCTCAAGGCTCCTTTGGTTTGGTATGATATCCTACATGTGCTCGACGTGCTGACTCAGTTTCCCTGGCTGTGGGGGGACGACCGCCTGGGAGAAATGATCGATATTGTGAAAGCCAAGGCTGATGAGCGCGGCCGCTTTACCGCTGAGTCCGTGTGGAGGGCGTGGAAGGAATGGGAATTCGGGCAGAAGCGCACCCCGTCTCGCTGGTTAACGTTGCTTGCACAACGGACGCTGAGACGGTTGGAGCAGAGATAAGTGCAGCCCTAAATTGGCTTTGGAAAGAGAATGTCGTATAATAATTTCACCACCCCCCTTACAAATCGGCTCGGGTTCAAGCGCGGAAAGCCTCCCTGTGACGTGAAGAGAAAGTGGGTCAGCGATCAAATGCGAAACAGGCACGCCGACAGCTATTTCGGGCACATCCCACCTTTCACGGCTATTGTGAACCAGGAGCGGATGAAGAAAGCCCTCCTGTTAAACGCCATCAATCCGATGATCGGTGGCGTGCTTATCTCGGGACAGCGCGGAACGGCGAAGTCGACGGCCGTGCGCGCCCTGGCAGAGCTTCTCCCAGAGGTGGAGGTCGTCGCCGGTTGTCCTTTCAACTGCAATCCGCACAGTTCAGCCATGATGTGCCCGTCCTGCCGGGAGAAATTCCAGGGCGGCGAGATCAGGGTCGAGCGAAGAAGAATGTGGATCGTCGACCTGCCTCTAAACGCCACCGAAGATCGTGTGATCGGTGCGCTCGATATCTCCGAAGCGCTAAAGCATGGCATCAAGGCCCTCCAGCCAGGGCTGCTGGCCGCAGCCAATCAGGGCATTCTTTACATCGACGAGATAAATCTCTTGGACGACCACATCGTGGATATCCTCCTGGACGCGGCCGCGATGGGCGTTAACGTCGTGGAACGCGAGGGGATTTCCCTGTCGCATCCGACGCGTTTCATACTGGTGGGCACCATGAATCCCAAGGAGGGAGAGCTCCGCCCGCAGATAACTGACCGTATCGGGCTGCAGGTGGGAGTCGAATCCGTCAACGACATCGCGCGGCGGACTCTTATCCTGCAGCGCGAGGAAGCGTTCACCCGCGATTCCGGGGCCTTTTTTGCGGCGTGGGAGAAAGAACAGGACCGTCTCCGAGAGCGCGTGGCCCGGGCCAAGCAACTGCTCCCTCAGGTGGAAATCCCTCTGGCTATCCACAAAGCCATCGCCACCCTTGGACAAAGACTAAAAGTGGAGGGGCACCGCGCCGAGATTAGCACGCTGCGATGCGCCATAACCCTCGCCGCTTTCCACGGACGCAAGATGGTTACTCAGGAAGACGTCGCCGAGGCGGCTGAACTGGCCTTCCCCCATCGCCTCAATGTGGATCAGCCTCTGGCCGCTGCCGACCCTGCACCCAAAGAGTTGTGGCACGACCTGGAGCGGATCTTTGAGGAACTGTCTGCGGAGGACGCTGACGCCAGCGAGGAGGGAGAGGATCAGCCTGGCGACGAGGCCCACACCATCTCGCCTGTTCCCGATGTTCCCCAGGCCAGGCGTTTTGCCCTACGAGCAGACCGGCTTCTCAAGCCTAAAAAAAAAGACTAGATCGGGCTAGAGTTGGCCGGCGCGTAGCGGCCAAGGTCACCTCTCCCCAGGGCAAATACGTCAGACACCGCTTCCCTCTCGATCACTGTCGCGACATTGCGATCGATGCCACCCTTCGAGCCGCTGCTTTTCGCCAGCACGCCCAGGCAGCAAATGGCCCATTGGAGGTTCAGCCGGAGGATCTGAGGGAGAGGATACGCAAGCACAAGTGCCCGTTGGTTCTGGGCGTGGTCTTGGACAACAGCCATTCAATGAAAGTGCACCAGATCATCGAGACGGTCAAAGGTCTGGTGC
>JAMDCE010000639.1:4786-6041 GCA_023489135.1 Chloroflexota bacterium | reverse complement strand
AGCGATGGAGAATTCGCCGGTGCCATTCAGAGGTTGTTGGTAAACTCGCAACTCAGACAGCAGTTGGGGCAGACAGCCCGGCGCGTGGCCGAAACGGCCTTCGGCTGGCCGTATCTGATAGACCAGATGGAATGTTTCTATGAGAAGTTGCTTGGCTCTGGCCCGGTGAAGCGATCCTGACTGGAGGCACTTGTCCTCTGCCACCGGGAATCCACCTGAACAGCCGCCGGACGGTCTGAGTGGTCGGGGCCATTCAGATGCCCCGGAACGCTGGCGCTGGAGAGAATAATGCACGTCGCTATCGGTTATCGCTGGTCTCCGTTCACTGCGGCCTATCATCTGGAGCGCGCTCTGCTCGAGCTGGGCCATACAGTCACCTACGTCGGCCTCCCCAGCAGCCAGCGCCCGGGCTATGATAGCATGACCTCCATCAGCGAAGTCATTGGTGCCTTTCCTCAGAAGCCTGACCTCTATCTGTGGGTGGATCCTTTTGGCCGCTATTTCCCAGCGGGCCTGGAGGAGGTTCCAATACCTACGGCCTGCTATTTGATTGATGTTCACCTGGGTACCTGGCGGGAGCAAGTCGCCGGTTTCTTCGACTCCGTGTTCGTTGCGCAGAAAGACTATCTGGATAGTTTTCGCCGTGTTGTCGGTCACCAGCAGGTCTACTGGCTACCGCTGGCCGCCGCTTCGGATGTTCACCGCCAGCTCGATTTGGACCGGGTTTACGACGTTGGCTTCGTTGGAAATATCTCTGTGGCTCACCGCGATACGCCGCGCGCCCGACGGCTGAAGTTGGTCGCCGACCGTTTTCGCACCAATGATTTATACCGGTCTTACTTGCCCGAGGAAGTTGGGCGGGTCTACAGCCAGTCGCGCATCGTTTTCAATACCAGCATTGCCGGCGACGTGAACATGCGCGTCTTCGAGGGTACGGCGAGCGGCGCCCTGATGCTTACTGACTCTGGGGCTAACGGCTTGAATGACCTGTTCGAAGTAGGACGTGAAGTCGTTGTCTTCAAAGACGACGATGACCTGTTGGAGAAGATAGCCTATTACCTGGCGCACGAAGACGAACGCCGGCAAATTGCCGAGGCTGGCCACCGTCGCACTCAGGCGCAGCATACCTACGTCCATCGCGTTCGAGCTCTCCTCGACGCGATGGCGGCACCGGGTTTTCAGCAACTGGCGCCAGAGCCAGTAAGCATCAGGGCGCCGCTCGCCGTACCCTCGAAGACGCGCATGTTCACGTCGC
>JAMDCE010000639.1:0-4776 GCA_023489135.1 Chloroflexota bacterium | reverse complement strand
GGATGAGGCTCAGGCGTCTGGTGATTCCCCAGTCAGGCGATCGTGGGCTGTCTGGCCCGCCCTGGTTCGCCGCCTGCTTCTGAAATGATTGAGGATTTTCGCCTTCTTTGTGACGGTTGTGCCAGGCCGCGCCGGGAGCCTTGACCGTTTCGGGTTGTTGCCTTATGCTTTTTCCGGTGGCGGAAATTCGACCGGCCCGGTGAAGGGGTAGACCGAGGTGTTTATATGACTAAGACACTCGAAACCATACTTTCTGAAATCCCAGGCCAACGCGTTCTCGTTCTGGGCGACCTGATGTTGGACGAGTACATTTGGGGAAGTGTCCAGCGGATTTCGCCTGAGGCGCCCGTGCCCGTGGTAGAAGTAGACAAGGTCTCCTATATTCCCGGCGGTGCGGCCAACGTGGCGATGAACGTCTGCAGCCTGGGCGGAATAAGCTACCTGGTAGGGGTCGTTGGCGACGACCAGGATGGCGTGAGGTTGGCCACAGAGCTTCAAGCCTGTGGAATCTCCAAGAACAGCTTCATCATCGAAGAAGGGCGGCCCACCACTAAGAAAACCAGGGTGATCGCGCACAGTCAGCAGGTGGTGCGGACTGACCACGAGAAGAGAGAGCCTATCGCCGAAGAGACAGCCGAGCGCATCGTGGGCTTTGTCAAAGAGACTCTCGGCGATCTCGACGCCATCGTGGTCTCCGACTACAGCAAAGGCGTTCTCACCCCTCCATTGCTCTCTCGTCTGATGGATCTGGCCAAAGGAGCCAACAAACCGGTGGTGGTTGACCCGAAGGGCTCTGAGTACGAAAGGTATCGGGGTTGCACCGTCATCACTCCTAATAAGCTGGAAGCCAGCCGCGCGGCGAAGCTGGAGATCGACGATGGGGAGGCCCTTTTCAGAGTGGGTCAATACCTTCTGGCGCAGACAGGCTGCGAAGCTGTTCTGGTTACATGTGGACCGGAGGGAATGTTCTTATTCGAGCGGAACGGCCAAACCATTCATTTGCCTACGGTGGGCAAATCAGTCTACGATGTCACCGGGGCGGGCGATACCGTAGTGGCCGCTTTCACTCTTGGGCTGGCCGCTGGTGCTGACTTCGCCGCGTGCGCCAACATCGCCAATCACGCCGCTGGAATTGTCGTGGGGAAAGTTGGAACGGCCACGGTCACCATCGCCGAGATCGAGAGGGCCATGCGGGAATGGTGAACAAACGTGAGGCGGCCAGACTAGCCCTGTTAACCAGCGCTCAGGTGATGACCGAATTGGCGGAGCGTCATCTGGACGAGATCACCCGGGTGGCCGAGGAGTTGGCGCGGACCTACCGGCGAGGGGGCAAAGTGCTGCTCTTTGGCAACGGTGGCAGCGCTGCGGATGCCCAGCACATCGCTGGGGAATTCGTGGTCAGGCTTTCGCGCGAACGTCCCGCTCTGCCAACCATAGCCCTCACCACCAATACATCTATCCTGACGGCCACGGGCAACGACTACGGCTACGACCGGGTCTTCGTGCGGCAAGTAGAAGCGCTGGTTCAGGAAAACGATCTGGTCATCGGGATTAGCACCACCGGGACCTCTTCCAGCGTCATCGAGGCCCTCAGGCTCGCCAGGACCAGGGGCGCGGTGACCGTAGGCCTCACCGGCGGCGATGGAGGGAAGATGCCCCAGGTTTGCGATTTTACGCTGGTGGTTCCCAGCGCCAACACCCAGCGCGTTCAGGAGAGCCATATTACCATCGGTCACGTTCTCTGCGATCTGGTGGAGCAGAGCCTTTTCGACGACGAAGGGGTGGTGGAATGACCGCGCGATTTGACGCACAGGGCGAGGTGGAGCCAAGCATTTGCGTATCGGCATAGACGGAAGATACATTACCGATCACTTCCCGGGCATCGGGCGGTACACTTACAACCTGGTCAGGGCTCTGGCCGAGCTTAATGACGACAACCGGTTCATCATCTTCTGCAACCAGCGCCTTTCTAATAGCCGGTACGACTTGAACGAGCTGGTGGGCTATGCCAACGTTGAGACGCGCCTAGTCGACCTCTCTCCCTTTTCTCTCAAGGAACAATGGCAGTGGTTCCCTCTTCTGCTAAGGGAGAGGCTGGACGTATTCCACTCTCCCTACTACGTCAAACCCTACCTGCTTCCTTGCCCCTCGGTGGTGACGATCTACGACACCATTTCCAGTCGTTATCCCGAATACCTGCCGTCTCGCTCCAGCAAGGTAGTCTTTGACGTTACCACGCGTCTGGCCAGCGCAACGGCTAAGCGCGTCATAACCCTTTCCAACGCCTCCAGGGAAGACCTGCGAAGATTCTTCAACGTCCCGCTCGACAAGATCGTGGTGGCCTATCTGGCCGCCGACGAGAGATACCGCGTTGAAGATCCGGCCCAGGTGGAGAGCGTCAGAGCCAAATACAGATTGCCCGGAGAATTCATTCTCTATGTGGGGATAAACAAGCCGCACAAGAACCTGGTGACATTGGTGGAGGCCTACAACCATTTTCGCCGAAGCGGCGGGCCAGCGGTGAAACTCGTGCTGGCCGGCCGAGAAGATACCCGGTTTCCTCAGGCGAGGGAGCGCGTGGCGGAGCTGGGCTTGACGGAGGAGGTGGCCTTTCTCGGAGACGTCCTGGAAGAGGATTTGCCCTATTTGTACAATTGCGCTTCTCTGTTCGTCTTTCCCTCTCTTTACGAAGGCTTCGGCTTGCCAGTTCTGGAGGCCATGGCCTGCGGCGTACCGGTCATCTGCTCCGACACGTCGTCCCTGCCGGAGGTGGTTGGCTCTGCCGCCCTGATGGTGGACCCGCTGAATGTCGAGGCTCTCAGCGGAGCGATTTCGGAGGTGCTTTCGCGCGAGTCTCTGCGAACGGATCTCCGAAAAAAGGGCCTGGAGCGGGCGCGGCTCTTCTCGTGGAGGCAGACAGCGCAAGAAACTCTAGAGGTCTACCGTCGATCCCGCAGGGATTAGTGGATAATCTGAGGTTGTTAGAGTATGAAGGTGTTGGTAGTCTATAAAGACGTCTTTCCCGTGCTGGGAGGGATTGAGACCCATATCCTGCTTCTGAGCAAAGGCTTGCGGCGACGAGGGATTGAGGCCGAGATTCTGGTGACCAACACCGGGCCGCGAACGGTGGTGGAGGAGATCGAAGGGGTCCAGGTTACCAAGACGGCGCGGCAGATGAATCTGGCGTCATCGCCGGTGAGCTTGCCTCTTCTATTTCATCTCAGGAAGTCCCGAGCGGACCTCGTCCACCTCCATTTCCCCTATCCTTTCGGCGAGATGGCCTATCTGCTGATGGGCCAGGCCAGGCGCATGGTTCTAACCTATCACAGCGACATTGTCAGACAAAAGAAACTGCTCCAGGTGTACACGCCGTTCCTTTGGAGGATACTGGATCGGTCCGATAGGATCATCGCGACCAGTCCCAACTACGTGCGCACTTCTCCGTACCTGAGCCGCTACGCTGACAAGACGACGGTAATACCCTCCTGCATCGAGCTAGACCGTTTCAAAGAGCCACACCTGGACAGGTCCGAAGATGTCAGAAAGAGGTTCCCCGGGCCGCTGTTGCTCTTCGTTGGCCGGCTGCGCTACTATAAGGGCGTGCAGTATTTGTTGCAGGCCATGCCGGACGTTCAGGGAAGGCTGCTGGTAATCGGTACGGGACCTATGGAAGCCGAACTAAAAACGCTGGTCCACAACCTGGCGCTGGAGGACAAAGCGCTTTTCCTGGGAGAAGTGAGCGATGACGATCTGCCCGCCTATTATCAGGCCTGCGACCTTTGCGTCTTGCCTTCCTCCCACCGCAGCGAAGCGCTGGGCCTCACGCAACTGGAAGCGATGGCGGCGGGCAAACCGGTGGTGTGCACTGAATTGGGCACGGGCACTTCCTACGTCAATCTTCACGGTGAGACGGGGTTGGTCGTTCCGCCGTGCGACAGCAGATCTCTGGCCGAGGCCATCAACGCTCTTCTGAAAGATCCGGATTTGCGCCGGCGAATGGGGGAGAGTGGCCGGGAAAGGGTTCGACTGGAGTTCTCGGTGGAGATGATGGTGGACAGAATTGCCGCTCTGTATAGAGATCTCTTGGAGAATGATGGGGCGCCGCGTTCCGGGGTGCGCTGATCTTGACGTGGTGTTTTCCGGGGTCTCCAGTAATCACAAAGACCTGACGACTAGACGAAGAGGAGAGAAATGAAGATTCTCGTAACGGGTGGAGCTGGTTTCATCGGATCCAATCTTACCGACCAGTTGCTTCTAAGAGGCGACGAAGTTGTCGTCGTGGACAACCTGTGCACCGGGCGCCGCGCCAACATCGAGCACCTGGAGGGAGAGAAATCCTTTACTTTTGTCGAAGGCAGCATTCTCGATGAGCCGCTGATGAACGAATTGATCCGAAATTGCCAACTGGTGTACCATCTGGGCGCCGCCGTGGGAGTGAAGTACATTGTCGACGATCCCCTCACAGGCATTTTGACCAACGTTATGGGGACGGAGATTGTGTTCCGGTTGGCGCACAAGTATGGGGCGAAAGTGCTCTTTGCCTCGACTTCAGAGCTTTACGGCAAGAGGTTGGTGGTACCCTTCAGCGAGGACGACGACCGGCTGATCGGGCCGACCCAGGTTCCGCGCTGGTCCTACTCTTCGTCCAAGGCGCTAGACGAGCACCTCGCTTTCGCTTACCGGGACAAAGGGCTGACTGTGACCATCGTGCGATACTGCAACGCTTTTGGACCTCGAACGGACATAAGGGGCTACGGCAGCGTGATTGCGCGGTTC
>JAMDCE010000635.1 GCA_023489135.1 Chloroflexota bacterium | reverse complement strand
GGAGATCGCGAAGGCGGCTGAACCATCGTCGGCTCGGGCTGAGGGGCAACCTGCTCCAACAGAGCCTTGCCCTCGCGCTCCCACCAGGCTTTCGCCTTGTCGTAAAGCTGTTTGTCCTTCTTGGCGTATTTCTGTCCGCGGCGCTCTATCTTCTGTCGGTATTCGGCTTCGCTGATCAGTACCCCATGCGCGGCCCGAAAATCGGGATGTAGCTTCCCTGACGCGCTCAAGTAGCGAGGCAGGTTGCGCTGAGGCTGGGCAACCGGCGCTCCTTGCCGGGCTTCTTCAGCTGCATCCAGCCCAGCCACCTGCAAACAGCCTTCACGAAGGGCGTCTGCCGCCAGGCCAAATCCGCTGCTGGCCTTGGCCCCAAAGCCGTAGGTAGTCATCATCGCACCGATGCCTTCTGCAATAAGCTTCAGGTCCTTGGCGACCTCTCGGCGGGTTTCCTGTGCCTCTTCGCCGATGCGGTCGAAGGGGACGTAAAGCACGGTGAACGCGCCGGTAGCCCCGATAGGGACGGATTCCAGGAGAATGGGGTTCTTGCCCACCCGTCTTTCCCGATCGTGTGGGTTAATGATTTCCAGGCCGCTCTGGTTGAAGAAGGTGGGATAAAGGTGGAGACGTCCAGCCCGGCCGGCGTCATCGTCGCGTGTTTCGCCGAAGATGCGTTGTATTTGGCCGTCGTCTTGCTGATAGCCCAACTGCCAGAGCGCGCTAAGCAGACCTCCCTTCCAGCCACTCGGCCGCACCATCGGCCAGCGGAAAACCTTGTCCCGCACCAGCGGGTTATCGATGATGTGCCAGTCGTTGTCGTCTCTGGACAGGTAGGGCTTTTGCAGTGTGAACCTGAAGTGGACCACGAAAGAATAGACGGGCAAGCTGCTCAATGCTGGCAGGGTTTCCGGGCTCGGGCACAGCCAGAGTTTGGTTTGCCACTCCTGACTGGCCAATGTCTCTCCAGGAGCCTGCCCATTGTGCAAGTATTGGCTTTTCCACGCTTCGCGCAATGAGTCGGCTTGTTTCTTGCTGCCAACCGCGACGTGCAAGTTGTATTGCCCGGCCCATTGTTCGCTGGCGGATGGGTCTTTCACTTCTCCTTTGCTCAGGTAGCAAGCGTATTCAAATATCATGACTGATCGTCTTTCAAACTGAGGATTTCCTGACCTGTCACAACCGAGACGTGAAAATCGCCGTGGAACATGCTTTTCAGAGTGGCCTGGATCTCCTGGCAGATTGCCGAATTGGTGAAGCCCCATACCCGAAGCTGGTAGTAGCCGTCCGCGTCATTTCCCTTGTAAAGGTGACTGATGAACAAGCGACTTCCCCACTTCTGGTCTTCACTTACTACCGTACCGAAAACTTGCCGGGTCTTCTCTCTACCATGGGCTAACCGAAAAACCTGTCTTAGCCCATTGTCCAAACGTTTCGGGAGTTTGTAGCGGATGTCGAAAGCGACGGGAAGGCAGTGGTTCTTATGCTTATTGAAAGCCTGCTGATTTCCTACGACGTTGGCCTGCTGAAACCTCTTAACCTGCTGATCGTCGTCGGGAATACGGCATTGCAGGCACCAGAAATCGCGCAGGGAATAGAAATCGCCTGACAGATTCTTTGGTCTTGTCGTAGTGATTTGGTTGCGGAGAATGCCAATGCTCTTCTCAATCGAGTAAGCGGCCGGATAAGCAAACTGGCCAAAGCCGTACTGTGCCCTCGATCCGATTGCACCATACTGTGCCATCAAGGAAAGCAAAGCTTTCAAGACGTCTTCGAACTTTTCGTAACCACGCATGAAACGAGCCCGCAGAGTTAGGTCGCCAAAGCATACGGTGCTGTTGTCCGCTTGGAAGACCTGAGTAAGCCACCAATGGTTGAGATTTCCTGGTTGATCGAGCGTTGCCAGCCAGAACGGGGTTAGCGGACTGGGAAAGACAATGGCGGATAGTTCAAAGCGGCGTTTCCACCCCGTGCAGCCAAACAAGCGGCAAACGGGGCAAACGTTTTGGAGCCCGGCCAGCAAGGATACACTCTTCTCATAGCCGTCACGAAGAGATTTCTGGTAGGCCTCGGCATCGAACCGACAGCGGTGTTCCGGCTTGTCCGACGTGGGATCACACACATCTGCTCCCAGCCCTCGCAGGATCACCTCGTACCACCAGCGCAGGCTGCCGATGATGCCCGTTTCATGGATGCGGTCTATCCGGCCAGTCTCCACCCCGCCCGTCCAGATGGGAGTTAGGGCTTTGATGGTGAATTCCACGTTTTCCTTCCAGATAAGATGCCACGCAAAAAGTTAGATCCGTGGCCTACGTTCAGGGCCTTCCTCAAAAATGGCTGCCATTCAGCGTCTTGGACAGAATGTTTTGCAGGGACAAGAATAGCATGTCTCGCCCAGCAGATCAAGCGCTGGTCTGCATGTGCTGCATGTGCCTTCGGTAGCGCCTGCTGGACACCGGGTGACAGGATGCGCAGAAGAAATCGTGAAATCCCCTGGACGGTGGGCGGCAGAGCGAGCAGGGGATTGCCGCAAGAACCCGCCGGAAAAGCCCGTAAAAGTGCATAAAAAGGCAATTCCCAACCAGGCCCTTGGCCGTGACGAAGAAGGCCTACGTCAGGCTCTGGGGCGGAATAACAAGCTTCTCTCCAACCAAACGCGGAAACCAGTAGGATACTTATCGCGTATGCGAATCCCGTCGCTTCCGCCAGTCCCCGACCGGCAGGTTGATTGATTATCAACCTGCCGGTTTGCTTTTTTAGAACCGCCAGCGGACAAGACGTGTTCATCTCACCCAAGCGACCGTCCGATGTATCAGAATACCACCTAGCAGGAGGCATTGAATGTGCCACAATGGGTGGTGTGCTGGTCGAAGATTGGCAGCGGGCCCTCATGAGACTATTTGCCGAGCCCGCCATCTTGCTGGAGCTAGGCTACGCTCCCGTAGCCCGGCGTGAGGGACTCTCACGCCGGCATCGGCGGCCTGAGGGCAAGACCGAGCAGTCGGTGCCCATCGACCCTGACACATTACGGGACGAATTGGCCCGACTGACCGAGGACGACTGGATAAGCTTGCAGGAACGGCGTCTGGGAGCGCTGTACAGAAGGCGGCGGATTCATAGCAAGAAGGTGGTAGTGGATGGGAGCGGACTAGGGGATGGCATGCGGCTTGTGACCCTGTCGGCGTTAACGGGTGATGGGCTGGTGCCTCTAGCCTTCGCGTTTCTCACCGGCGACGCCTCGGAGAAGGGAGTCGTCAGCCCAGGCAAGGACGGCACCCTTACAGTGTAGCCGCCTCCCTCTGAGTCAGGATAAAGGATCACGGATTAGCGCAGATATCCCACACAACGTTCGCTCCAGGCAACTCTACCTCAAGTAAGACGCGCTTGAGCTCACCTATCAAGCACTCTTCTGTCCGATAAGCCGCAGGTTCGCCGTGACTGGAAGCTCGAAAAGCTCATTTCGCAACAGTCGGGTCGAGAAAAAGAGTACTTCTAGGTTTTCCACTTCGCCTGTGGCAGGGTTGATCCGCGCAATAATTTCGTCCCCGAGTTCCTCGGACTCCTGTTCCGCGTAGGGCGGGCACTTGTCGATATAGAGAATGTCGGCTTCGCGGTCGTACCTGAACTTCAGCCTCGTGTCCATTCGACCTCTCCTTCCGTGAGCCTTCGAGCTATGTAGGCCGTGATGACCCAGTGACGCGCACCCGGGTCCAGCTCGCTGACTACCACTACGACCAAGTGTTTGCCTTGCCGCAGGTCCGAATACCATCGAGAGAACAGCTTGGCGCTTCCAAACCGAGCACTCCTGCGGACCTGATCAGGGTCAGCCAAAGCTTCCGCGATTCGGTGTCGGTGCTCCGGTAGTAGATCAGGATGTCGCTCAGCGATGTGGCGCTCTCGCCCCTCCGTCATCTCCACCTCGCCCTTCAGAAAAGGGCAAGGGTACCGGGTCATCGCACTCCTCCACTGAGCATTTTGGTCTCGATCCATCACGCCTTGTTGTGTGGCTAATACTATATCACGCTTGCTCCCGTCCTGCAAATTGCTGCGATGGCACTTCAACTCCTGGATGTCTGCGCCAGCCAACTTCGAAACCCAATACGATACTTATCGCGTATGCAAATCCCGTCGCTTCCGCCACTTCCCGATCAGGCATCAGATCTGGTCGGGTATTGTTTTGGGACCTGTCCAAGTTCAGCTTTCTATGGGAGCGAGAACAAGGCATGCGTCCCTGGGCTAATTCTACCCCACGCCTACCCGTGTTGTCTGTTTGAACATCGTGGCAGAGCGCGCCAAGGTGCTCACGTGGTCGAATTTACCGTGTGGCCGGCAGGCAGCAACTCGCCTAGGGTCGTCGACCGATGCGTTAGGTTTCTGTGTGAAGTAATCATCAAGGCAAATCGCCCGCTGTGGCTGCTGGACAGGACTGCGCCGTCCTACTCCTCTGATTCCGCGAAGTCCTTAAGCGCGGCCATCTTGTCGTGCCAAAATCTCTCGTAGAAGGAAAGCCACCGCTTCACTTCGCCCAGAGGCTCCGGCTGGAGTCTGTATCGCCTCTCCCGTCCGGATCTTCGGTCCTTGACAAGTCCCGCATCCGATAAGATGCGCAGATGCTTGGAAACAGCCGTGCGGCTCATCGGAAAGTGTCCGCTTATTACGTTGATCGACATCTCCTGATCCACAAGCAGCCTTAGTAGCTTTCGGCGTGTAGGATCGGCAATTGCCTGAAATACGTCATGCTTTGCTGAAGTAGCACCCATCTATGCCTCAGATAACTTATCGCGCAGACCTCTCGTCATATGGCCCCAGCCCTCGTCCATTCTCGCATGTATTACCGATTGTTTTTCAGAAACCCTCGGAATGATGTCGTCGGGCTTTCCCCATCCGGCGTGAACGAGTGTAAACTGTGTTTTTCCTTCGATTTCCTTCAACTCAAAAGAGACGCGCCAACCGAAATCATCCCAGGCGAATGAAAGTCGGTTTGGAGGGTCCAGTTCTAGCACTTTACAGCCTACTGGTCCAAATGGCGTCTGCAAGTTGAACTGATGTCCTACTTCCGGTTGAAAATCGTTTGGCATTAACCACGTGGCAATGCCTTCTGAGGTGGACACAGCCTTCCAAACCTTCTGAATCGGAGCATCGATGTCGATAATGTGTCGTATGTCCGGCAGCGTGCCCTGAGTTTCTTCCTGCATCGTTTTCACTCCAGCGAAGTTTTAATGAAACCAAATGGTTGCCGATATCATATAACACCTTTTGGTTTCATGTCAACATTGAAGTTTGGCGAATTGTGTTGTTATCTTTGCACTAAACTTGATCGCTTGAGCGGAGCTATTACGGGACGGCGGAGGAATGGCCTGACAGCAACTTCTCTATATCCTAGTTTTCGGATGGGGTCGGTATGGCTTGGATAGGCCGTTCAAGGTGTCGTTGTAGTGTCGAAGCAAACGCTCCGGCAAATCGGGGCAGATGAACAGGTAATCACGGAACGGCTCACCAAGGCCAGCAGCGAACGGGTGGATCGGGTACGGCGTGCCACTGCGCTGCTGGCCGTGTCCCAAGGAAAGTCGTTCGCTGAATCGGCTATGCAGGCAGGTTTCAAGAGCGGGAGTACGGTGGCGGAGTTGGTCGCGCGCTTCAATGAGCGCGGTTTGGGGGCGCTAACGATCGCCTCTGGGCGGGGGCGAAAATCGAGTTACGACAGCACCGCCCGTGCCCGGATTGTTGCTACGGCACAGCGGCCACCCGACCGTAAGGTGGACGGGACCGCGACGTGGTCGTTGAGCACCTTGGAGCGGACACTACGCCGCGAGGCCTTTCCACAGTTGGGCGCGACGACCATCCGCCGGGTGCTGGAAAAGGCAGGCAGTTCCTACCAGAGGACGCGGACGTGGTGTTCGACAGGAACGGCCAAGCGCAAACGCAAGGCGGGCGTGGTGACGGTGGTCGATCCCCAGACGGAAGAAAAAAGGGGCTGATCGAGCAGGCGTATGTATGGGCGGAGGGAGCTGGGGTGTCCGTGGGGTGTCAAGACGAGGCCGGGCCGTATCAGG
>JAMDCE010000423.1 GCA_023489135.1 Chloroflexota bacterium | reverse complement strand
GCCCTGAGCACCAAACGCTGCCAATATCCACCACAAAAGTGGGGTGCACCCGGGACAGAACGCTCGATTGACAATGGGCCGAGGCCGTGCTAGAATCGGCCCATTGTGCAGGTCCAGGACAGTTGGCTGGACCACCAGGGCACCACGCTTTCCCGTCCTCGGTGGTGGAAGGTGGACGGGGGGAACAATGAGGAGGTACGGAAAGTGAAACCGCGAAACCGCAGTATCCCACACACGGTCTCGGTTGGGTTGATTCTCTTGGCCTTGCTGCTCGCGGGGTGCTCATCGGGAGGTCAGCCCGGCGGGGGCAAGAACGTGGCCACGAACAACTCCAAGTCGGCACAACCCGCCACCGACCAGGGTGGTCAACCAAGTTCCAAGCCGGCTCAGAGCGCGGGCTCGTACAGCTTCGGGACGGCTGGTCTCGGCAGCGCCCAATACGTGCTCGCCGTGGGCATGTCGAATCTCATCAGCAAGAAGACTAACACGCAGACCAACGTCGAGCCGACAGGGGGCTCTGACGCCACCGCGAGGGGAATTGGCGACAAGCGAATCGACATCGCGATAAGTAGCAGCCTGTCGGCCGGCGATGCCTACTACGGGCGCGCCCCCTATGACCGTAAGATGGACATATATACGCTCGCTCACGGGCAGTCGACGTTGCGACAGATCATCGCCCGCGTCAATTCCGGCATCAAGACACCCGCCGATCTAAGAGGCAAGAAGATCCTGGGCAAGCGCCGGGCTGTGGCCGACCTCGAGCAGATTACCAACGCGGTGCTGAAAGCCTACGGCGTTCCCTTGGATTCGGTGCAGAACATTCAGACCGCCGAAATCAACGAGGCCATCGAAGCCCTGAAACTCGGCACCGCTGACGCCGGCACGCTGCCAGGCTCCCTGGGTTCGTCTACGTTCAAGGACCTCGGCGAGTCGACGAGCATTATCTTCCTTGACCTCAGCGATAAGATGGACGCGATCCTCAAGGAATTGAACAACCCCGCCTTCTTCGACGGCGTGATACCAGTGGGAGTGTACAAGGAAGTGACCAAGCCTACTCACACGGTGTCCGCGGGAGCGGCGGACCTGATCGCCCGGCCTGATCTTCCCGAGGACGCGGCCTATCAGATTACGAAGGCTCTCCTGGGCAGTCCGGAGGACATGAAGCTGGTCCACCCCACCGCAAAGGAATGGACCGTCGACAATACGCTTCGCGGCTTCGCCACCCCCCTGCACCCCGGTGCCATCAAGTACTTCAAAGAAATAGGGAAGTGGACAGACGCAGCCGAAAAGAGGCAACAGGATCTGCTCAAGAGACAATAGCAGTTGTCGTACGACCGGAGTTAGGTGCAAGCCTTCAGTGCCGATCAAATAGGAAGTCGCAGGAGCACCCTGATGAACCGCTTCACGCTGTTGAACGTAGTGGCCGGCATCACTGGTATCTATGAAGTAATCATCGCCAGCCGAGTCCTGACCCTTTTCAACATCTACTTTCCTGCGGTGCAGCATCGTGCCATAAGCCTGGTGCTGGTCCTCACCATCATTTACCTTTCCTTTTCGCCGGGAGGAGGCAGGACCGGGGAGGGCAAGAAGAGCCAGGGCGGGGCGCTTGCCTGGTACGACGTGCCTTTTTGGCTCGCCGGGGTAGTCGGAGCTGGCTTCGTGGCCTTGTTCTACGACATCGTGCTGGATTACGGCTCGTACGGCTATCTGGACACGGTGGGGGTCATACTGGCGGCCCTCCTTTGCGTCGCTCTGCTGGAGGCGGTTAGGCGAACCGCCGGGATGGTTCTCGCCATCGTGATCACTGCTTCAATGGCGATAGCCTTGTTCCAGAACTACCTGCCGGGCTTGCTCAACGGCAAGGGGTTTGCGGCCGATCGCCTGCTCTACGGCATCTACGTTGGCTCTGGCGGAATCTTCGGGCTGCCGCTGGGCACCTCCACCAGCATCCTGATCGTGTTCCTGGTGTACGCCCGTCTATTGCAGCAATCAGGCGTTGGCGAGTGGTTCACCAACATTGCCCTTGCACTTACCGGCAAATCTCGAGGGGGGCCGGCCAAAGCAGCGGTAGTTTCCAGTGGCCTCTTCGGCATGATCTCAGGTTCAGCTGCGGGTAATGTGGCCACCACCGGGGCGTTCACCATTCCCCTTATGATGAGAGTCGGTTACCGGCCTGCCGTCGCCGCCGGCATCGAATCGGTGGCGGCGACCGGTGGTACCATACTGCCGCCGGTGATGGGGGCCACGGCTTTCGTCATGGCCGAGTGGATCGGCGTGGGCTACGGCGAGGTGGTTAGAGCTGCGTTCATCCCGGCCATCCTCTACTACTGCGTGGCCTTCGCCTCGGTCCATTTCGAAGCGCTGCGACGCGGCTTGAAGCCCATGCCCCGGGAAGAGATCCCCGCCGCGTGGGAGACGTTCAAGGAAGGCTGGTACTACCCCATTCCGCTGTTGTTGCTGATCTATTTCCTCGTGTTCGCCCGTCTTCCGGCGGACATCGCGGGCATGGTTTCGCTGCCCTTCCTGATCGGCAGCAGCTTCTTCTCCCGCGACCGCAAGAACTGGCTGGTGCCCAAGGAGATATTCTTCGGGCTCGCCGAGGCGTCGAAAACGTGGGTAATCGTGGCATCGGTAACCGGCGCCGTGGGAATGCTGATCGGGTCTGCTCTTCCGATCTGTCTGGCCATCCGTATCCCCAACTTCTTGCTGAATCTGTCCGGTGGCAACCTGCTCCTTACCCTGCTTATGGTGGGCATTTCGAGCCTGTTCCTTGGTATGGGGCTGGATGCTCTCCCCGGTTATCTGACTCTCGCCACGCTCGCGGCTCCGGTATTGATAACGTTGGGCTTATCCCCAATGGCCGCTCACCTGTTCGTCGTCTACTGGGGCACCGCTTCATTCATTACGCCGCCGGTAGCCATCGCCGTATTCGTGGCCTGCGGATTGTCTGGCTCCAAGCTATGGGAAACCGGCTGGGAGGCGGTTAAAATCGGCATCTGTATTTACCTCGTGCCAATCGCTTTTGCCTACGACCCCGCCATAATGCTAATGGGAACGCCCGATCGGGTTCTGATTTCGGTGGGCACGGCGCTGATAGGCGCCGTGGCAGTGGCCGCTGGTATGCGCGGCTACGCCCTCCGCGCCATGAATATGGTTCAAAGGCTGGTGTTTGTAGCGGCCGGAGCGCTGCTCATCGCTCCCGACATCACCCTCTCGGCTGTCGGCGCCGCGCTGGGAGTGGCAGTGTTGCTCTGGCAGTTGCTGACACGACCGGCACGAGAGTTGGCACCGGTTGCCTAGACAAGTTATGGAGGGAGTGGCACCACAATGGCTAACGATCTGGGAACCCTCATCGAGACCGACGTTCTGATACTTGGTGGTGGATTGTCGGGCATCTTCGCCGCTTTGGCGGTAAGGGACCGTGGCGAACAGCACTTTGAGGCGCTGATCGTGGACAAGGCCTACATAGAGCGCAGTGGCCAATCTGGAGCCGGCAACGACCACTACATGTCCCAGCTTTACACCGACCCCAGTTGGGATACGGATATCGATATGGCCGAACAACTTCCCAGGATGAGAGATACGTTCATGGACCCCCAGATGGCCCTGAACGTTGCCCGCTACATCCCAGTGTGTAAGGATATCCTGGAGGGGTTGGGCATAGAATTCCTCCGCGACCCGGTTACTGGGGAGTACAAGCGCACCCAGGGCTTCGGGGCCAAAGGGCCCTTCTGGATGATGGTTGTGCCCGAGAGCGCCAAACGGTTGAAGCCGGTCCTGGTCGAAGCGCTGCGACAGAAGGGCGTTAAGATGGTTAACCGCGTGATGGTGACCAGGCTACTGGTAGAAGAGGGGCAGGTGGTTGGCGCGACTGGCTTCAACGTGCGCACCGGCGAGTTCTACACCTTTCGCGCCAGGGCGGTGATCTTCGCCAGTGGCGACGTCTCCCGCACATCCGCCCCGGCGAGCACTCGCAATCCCTTCAACATCTGGCGCAGCCCGTTCAACACCGGTGACGGCCACGCTATAGCGTGGAGAGCCGGTATAGAATTGGAAGACATGGGCATCATGAGGGGCACGCTAATACCCAAAGGCTTCGGCGCCGCGGGGGTGGCGGCGCTGGTCGCGCTGGATGGCTATTTAATCAACTCCCTCGGCGAGCGATATATGTTCAGGTATTCGCCGAGAGGAGAGCGAGCGGTCCGCTCCACCTTACTGTTCGGCACCTTCAAAGAGATACAGGAAGGACGCGGTCCCTGCTACTTCGATCTGCGCCACCTTCCACCGGACACAGGCACCTTCCTCTGCAATGATTTGCTCGCCGTCGACAAGAACACTTATGGCGACTACTTGGCACAGAAAGGGTTGGATCTCTCCAAACACCTGCTGGAGCAGGAAATCGGCGAGTTCACTAAGTCCTCCGGTGGCATCGCCACCAACGCGGACCTGGAAACGAATGTCCCACGCGTCTATGCGGCGGGTCAATGCGGTCCTGGAGGGACGTTCCCCTGCGCCGCGGCCAGCGGATTTCTTGCGGGGCTGAATGCGGTGAGCGCCTGCGCGGAGGCACGTGTCCGGGGGAAGCTGAACCCAGACGAGGCAGCCGCCGAGAAGCGAAGAGTATTTGCACCGCTGCAGCGCTCGGATGGCATCTCGCCCAAGAAGTTCGAGGAGGTGATCCGCTCGATCAACGAACGATACGTGGCCATTATGCGCAACGAGGGCGGTCTGCAGGCAGGATTGCGGGGCTTGCGCAAGCTGGGCGAGCACGTTATCACGATCAAAGCCACCAATTACCACGAACTGATGAGGGCCAACGAAGCCATAAACGTACACCTGTGCAGCGAACTCATTTGCCTGTTCTCTCTCGATCGCAAGGAGAGCCGATTCGGCTCCAGCTTCTACCGCAGCGACTTCCCTGAGAGCGATCCGACTCTGAACGGCATGATGTTCATGCGGCAGGACCAAGGGGAAATCGTCAAGCGGTTCCAGACCGTCGATCCCAAGGCCTACGACAGGATGCGCAGCGCATAGCAGGCGAACGTGCGCTACCCTGAGTAAGTAGCAAAGGAGACGCCTCCATGCCACCGATAATAGACATGGACAGGTGCAGCGGATGCGGCACCTGCGACCTGGTATGCCCCGGTGACTTGATTCACATGGACGAGGTTTCCAGCTTTCCTGTGGTCCAGTACCCTGACGAATGCTGGCACTGCGGTTGCTGCCGCATCGTTTGCCCCGCGGAGGCTATCGAGATCAAGTTCCCGCTCGAGGTGCTTGTCTAGTTCCCGGGTCGCGCCGAAAGCCGCTCCATCAAAGATCCTACAGCAGTTCGCACAGGGCATAGGGATTGAGCGGCCGACGCATCCGCGGACTAAAGTCTCGCCGTCAAACCTGTGGCCGAGGCCGTGGACGCAGGATTGACGCGAGCACTTCAGTGCCGCGGACTCGCGAGCCCGGTAGGCCGCTCAGTATCAGTGAGAACCGCAGTAGGCTGGGAACGTTTCCAACTGCACGATCTCTGCGATCCTCTTTTCGAGATACTCGTTCTCGAGCACAGGGTTGCGGCAGTCTACGAATTTGGCTATCACTTCATTCTCCCGATATTCTTTCAACAGCGCAAAGTATCTTGATCTGCCGATTTCCAACATCTCCTCGATGGTCAGCCGGTCCAAGTTCCCTTCTTCATAGCCCTTGAGTAGGGCCTTCACCTGATCAGCAGTGAACCGTGTATGAATCTGTCGCATACATCCCTCCTTACCGGAAGGACATATCGCCTACCATAGTCCACTTTTCAAGCTTAAACAGTCCACTTTTCAGTCTTAGCTGACACAGGGAAAATCATATTGACAAGTAACCCGGCACATGCTATATTAGTCCTCGCACCAAACGTTTGGTTGCTGCCAGGTACCCTTTTCTACGTTTGGGCACTGCAACCCCTTGTGATCTCGCGACAACGACGTCCATCGTTTTTGTCTAACTAGCGTTCTGTACATTACTTGCGCGGTCGTTGCTTGACACCTTCTAGGCCCTGACAGACGTACTTCTCAACA
>JAMDCE010000325.1 GCA_023489135.1 Chloroflexota bacterium | reverse complement strand
CGGCGACGTCGACGACGTGAACGATGCCGCGGTTTTTTTTGTGGCGATAATATTGCTCGTTCTGGTTGCAATCGTCATTTTGGTCGGGGGCAGCTGGTTGTTCCCTCCAACGGTGCCGAGCCCGCATCTGTGATAATGCGTCGACGATGTGGAGGGGTGGAGCCCGTGCGTGGAGTTAGGACCGACGGAGGCTTGCCTTCCCGATTTCTCGGGATGCCTTTGGTGGGGCGGTGCATTATACGAGCCGTAGTTGGCCGGGGCCTGAGCGATGATGGAACTGCCTTCGCGGCAACGGTTGCCATCTTGTTGGTATTGCTGCTGGTTATATTGTTCTTCTTTGGTGTAGTCTTCGTTGCGCCGCTGGCATAGACAGTTGACATTTGCAGCGGTTGCCGTTGGTACGGGAGGGCGAACGCGAGGTTCGCCTGTACGGCAGATGGGCGAATGCAAGGTTTGCCTCTGAGGCAAGAGGGCGAACGCAAGGTTCGCCCCTACGGCAGTATGTTTAATGGTGAGATCCGCACCACCTGTGCGCGAATGGCGTTTGCCTCTATGCTTCTGGCGTTCTGCCCCGCGTTTTTGTAATGTTCTGTATTTATTCCGACGCACGCCATTTATGCCGAGCCAGGGGCCGTAACATATGCTATAATGAGGGCCAAACTCGGGAGTGAAATGCCTGTTCTCTGTCGACCTCTCCTTGCACCAGGAAGGGAATCTTATGAGAGAAAGAAAACTCAGCATAAGAGCGTTGTTCGTCGCGGTCTTGATCGTGGTGCTGGCCTCACCTGCCTGCCTGGGAATTTCTGTCGGACCTGAAGTGCTGTCCAAGGTTGCCGAGCGCAGCACGTCTCAGGCTAAGGCTGAGAGCAGCGCTACACCTCAGTCTAAAGCAAATAGCAATGACACTGCTAAGTCGCAAGTTGAAGGCGCTGCCGCCGCGCGGGCCAGGTCTGCGCCAGCCATGTCTCAGCCCCCCACGTCGGCGAGGCGCACCGATTTGGAGTCGGGAGCTATCGTCAACGTGGCCAAGGCGGTGCGGCCTGCGGTCGTAAACATCACGACCCAGCAGATCGCCTATGACTTCTACCTGCGTCCAGTTCCTGAGGAAGGTGGTACCGGCTCGGGGGTGATCTTCGACAAAAGGGGATTCATTCTCACAAACAACCACGTCGTGGAGGACGCTCGCGGTCTCAAGGTGACGCTGCCTGATGGAAGGACGTTCGATGGCAAGATCGTGGGAACTGATCCTCGCTCCGACATTGCCGTGGTCAAGATTGACGCGCAAGACCTGCCGACTGCTGAATTGGGCAACTCGGATGATCTGGAGATCGGCGAGACTGTGGTGGCTATCGGCAACGCGCTGGCTCTGCCGGGCGGCCCTACTGTGACTGCGGGCATCGTCGGTGCGCTGGGCCGTACAATTCGCGAGTCTTCTGGGGCAGCGCTGTACGATCTTATTCAAACGGATGCTGCCATCAATCCTGGCAACAGCGGCGGTCCACTCGTCAACCTGCAGAGCCAGGTAGTTGGCATCAATACGGCCATCGCCGCCAACGCTCCTGGGGGAGGCATCGGTTTCGCGATCGCCATCAATGCGGCTCGACCTATCGCAGAACAGCTTATGGCTCAAGGCAGAGTGATCAGGCCGTGGCTTGGCGTGGTGCTGCAGCCTGTGACGCCGAGCCTCGCGGCAAGATACAACCTTTCGGTCAAGAATGGCGCTCTCATTTATCAGTTACAGCGGAACTCACCGGCGACGAGGGCTGGCCTGCGGCGCGGAGATATCATCGTTCGCTTCGGGAACGACGATATACAGGACGATTTCTCGTTTCTGAAGGCGCTCAGCAAGCACCGCATTGGCGAAACTGTGCCGGTGACCGTCGTGCGCGATTCCGACCGTACTACCGTTAACGTGACACTAGAAGAAATGCCGGCAAACGCGCAGTAGAGATATATGTATCCATACGCTCCCCGTGGCCGAAGCAAAGGCCAATCTAACGACGTGAGCCGCCGAAAGTCCCGCGTCTTGCGAAAGACTGTTCGGAAGAAGCCTGGTGGAAGTTTCGTCAGACTGGCAATAGCCGCCCTCGCCTTTCTATTCGTGGGAACATTTGTAGCGGGCATCCTGGCGGTGGCGTTGTTAGGTGGTGGCTTATTGGTCTACTTCAGCAACCTACCTTCGCCTGAAGCTGTCGTCAAACGGGACGTCTTTCAGTCGACAATGATTTACGACCGCAATGGCGAGCTTCTCTACGAGATCTGGGACCCACAGGGTGGACGGCGCCAGGTCATTCCGCTCAGCGAGATACCAGGATACCTCAGGGCAGCTACTCTCTCCACAGAGGACGCGGATTTCTACACGAACCCGGGCTTCGATGCGAAGGCGATAGTACGTGCGCTGTGGCAGAACTTACGCGGCCAGGAAATCGTCTCTGGTGCTTCCACCATCACGCAACAGCTGATTCGCAATACTATGTTGGGTCCTGAAGAAAGGTACAAGCAGAGTTACGATCGCAAACTGAAGGAAATACTGCTGGCGTACCGTTTGTCACAGCAGTACACCAAGGACCAAATTCTGGAGTGGTACCTGAACGAGATATACTACGGTAACCTTGCGTATGGCGTGGAGGCGGCTGCTCAGGCATATTTCGGTAAGTCGGCCAAGGATCTGGATCTGGCAGAGTCGGCGATGCTCGCGGGGTTGCCACAGATGCCCGCGGAATACAATCCTCTGATAAATCCCAAAGCAGCTAAAGAGCGCCAGGCTGAGGTGCTCGATCTGATGGCCTATCATACTTACATCACCAAGGAGCAAGCGGAAGCGGCGAAGAAGGAGCCGCTGAAGTTCGTCGCCAAGCAGTTTGACATAAAGGCGCCGCATTTCGTCATGTACGTGCGCGAGCTGTTGGAAAAGAAGTTCGGCCGGGAGAAACTGTACTATGGCGGATTGCGCGTCTACACCACGCTGGATTACAAGATGTATCTTGCTGCCGAGAAGGCCGCCCGCGAGCACGTGGCGAGCATCAGGAACCTGAACGCGAGCAACGCCGGGGTTGTGACTATCGATCCAAAGACGGGCGAGATTCTCGCGATGGTGGGAAGCGTCGATTACTTCGATCCCAAAATCTCGGGCCAGGTAAATATGGCGCTAGCAGAGCGCCAGCCTGGATCATCTCTCAAGCCGTTTAATTACGCTGCTTCCTTTGCCAAGGGCCTGCACCCTGCCACGGTGGTGCTCGACCAGCCAATAGAGTTCCCTGGTGGCGCGGGGCAGCCGCCCTATCGCCCCCATAATCATGACATGCGGTGGCATGGCGCGGTCACGTTGCGCCAGGCACTGGCGCAATCCCTTAACATCCCTGCGGTGCTGGTTTTGCAGTACGTCGGGGTGAATAATTTCGTAAACCTGTTGCACGAGGCTGGCATCACGAGCCTGAACGATCCGCAGCGCTACAGTCTGGCCCTGACCCTTGGAAGCGGTGAGGTGAAGCTGCTCGACTTGACCTTTGTCTACGCATCGCTGGCAAACAAAGGAGTACAAATAGGCGCTCCTGTGCCATCGGACGAACGCAAGCCGGGCCAGCGCGAATACGAACCTGTGGCAATTCTGAAGGTGGTGGACAGTGATGGCAAAGTGCTGGAACAGTACACTCCGCCAGAAGGGAAGCAAATCTTCAGCCCGCAAATCGCGTGGATGATCACAGACATTCTGTCCGACGACGTGGCGCGGACACCCACGTATGGCCCCAACAGCTTTCTGAAGCTATCGCGACCCGCCGCGGCCAAGACGGGAACCACCGACGACTTCCGAGATGGCTGGACCGTTGGGTACACGCCTGATCTAGTGACCGGTGTCTGGATTGGGAACTCAGACAGTAGCCCGATGACGAACGTCTTTGGCGTTAGCGGCGCTGGATATATCTGGCACAATGTGATGGAAGAACTGTTGAAGGACAAGCCCGTGGTCTCGTTCGAACAGCCGCCGGGACTGGTGAAGAGCACTGCCTACGCTGTGACGCTGAGACCGCCATTCGGCTTCATGCCTGTCACCGACTGGTTCCTTGATGGAACGGTTCCGCAGATTAAATATGAGGAGACCGGCTTGCCGCCGGTGCTGTACGAGACAGGAACACAGTCTGCCTCTCTATCACCTGTCAGCGCGTTGACACCTATGACAGCCTCGATCTGGATCAGCGATACTGGTGGAATCACTAGTTCTATGACCATCTCGGCAACCTCACCTTTCTTGCTCATGCTGGCCAATCCGCCAGCCCTGGTCGCTCCGACTCCCACTCCCTTGGAATCCCCCTCGCCTCGCTACCCAACACCGCAGGCCCCATTCCCTGTGACAACGCCTCAACCTGGCTCGAAAACGGTTATCGTGCCTTCGGTTGCTGGCCTGGACGAGGCAGAAGCGAGAGCGCGCATCGAGGCGGCGGGATTGAACAACACATATCCGAACTACCAGGGACCAGGGGACGTTCCTACGCAGGTGTTTGAGAGCGTGGCGCCCGGCTGTGTGCTGAGCCAGACGCCTCAGCCTGGAACAAAAGTGCAGCGGGGCACGACAGTGTATCTGGCTGTGAGAAAGAGGGAATAGGGAGTAGGGAATAGAGGATAGGGAATAGAGGATAGGGAATAGGGAATAGGGAGTAGGGAGGGTTACAGCCTGACGGGAATGCCTCTGCCAGCGAGATACTCTTTTACTTGCCTGATGGAGTGAGTGCCGTAGTGAAAGATCGAGGCAGCAAGGACGGCGTCGGCTTTGCCGATGGCCAGGCCGTCGTAGAGGTGCGCCAGATTGCCCACGCCGCCTGAGGCGATCACGGGGATCGACACCGCTTCCGAGACGGAAGCGGTTAGCTTGAGGTCGTAGCCTTTCTGAGTGCCGTCGGCATCCATTGAGGTCAAGAGTATCTCGCCGGCTCCGAAGTGGGCGGCCCTGTGCACCCATTCCAGGACGTCGATGCCCGTCGGGCGGCGGCCGCCGTGAGTGTAGACTTCCCATCGCTCGAAATCCAGCGCGCCGTCCTCTCGACGTTGTCCGACGCCTTTGGCATCCACGGCCACGACAATGCACTGGCTGCCGAACTTATCGGCTCCCTGGCTAATCAAGGTTGGCTCGTCGACAGCGGCAGTGTTGATCGATACCTTATCTGCTCCAGCCTGGAGCATCCGACGCATATCTTCGACAGTGCGAATGCCGCCGCCTACCGTGAGAGGGATGAAGACCTGATCCGCGGTCCTGGCCACCACGTCGACCATAGTCTCGCGGTGGTCAGAGCTGGCTGTGATGTCGAGGAAAACGAGCTCGTCGGCGCTCTCGCGGTCGTAAAAAGCGGCCAGCTCTACCGGATCGCCGGCGTCTCGTAAGTTGATAAAGTGCGTGCCCTTGACGACTCGGCCATCGGTAACGTCCAGGCATGGGATTATCCGCTTTGTCAGCATCTATTCTACCTCTTCGGCAACTTCGTTGAGAGCGCGCAAGTCGACGGCGCCGGTGTAGAGCGCCTTGCCCACGATCACGGCCTCCGCTCCTGTCTCCTTCAGTCGATCCACGTGTTCGAGCTTCGCTACCCCACCGGAGGCGACGACGGACACTGGGACGGCGGCGACGAATTCACGGATCGCGTCATAATTCGGCTCGGTGAGCGTTCCGTCGCGGCTGATATCCGTGTAGATGAAGCGCTGGACGTGGAGTTCCACCATTCGCCGGGCGAGGTCTAACGCTCGAACAGACGAGGTATCCTTCCATCCTCGGGTGGCGACGAGCCCATCGCGGGCATCGATGCCGACGACAATGCGGTCGCGCCATCTAGCGCAGGCGCTTCGCACCAGTTCTGGATCTTCGACCGCGGCGGTGCCGAGAATGACGCGATCGATGCCGTGCTCGATAAGCGTCGAGATAGTTTCCAGATTGCGGATGCCTCCGCCTAGCTCGACGGGGATGCCGACCGCCTCGCGAATCGAGCTCACCACCGCGAGATTGCGCGTCTCTCCGTTGGCGGCCCCGTCCAGGTCGACTATGTGCAGCATCCTCTGTACGTCGCCGACCTGCA
>JAMDCE010000225.1 GCA_023489135.1 Chloroflexota bacterium | reverse complement strand
CGGTAGTCTAAACTACAATCAGAATGCCACAGCTAATCAGGCACTTGCCGATATTGGAGGATAATCGCTTACGACCGTGAGCTACGCTGACACTCTGCATTATCTTTACAGCTTCAGCGATTACGAACGCGCAAAAGGGTACACTCAGAACTCTGAGGGATTCAACCTGAACAGCATTCGCCGTCTTCTTTTGCAGTTAGACGACCCTCACCGGAAGCTGCGCACCGTCCTCGTCGCTGGAACCAAGGGAAAAGGATCAACCTCGGCGATGCTGTCCTCGATTCTCTCCGCCGCCGGTTTCCGCACCGGTCTCTACAGCCAACCCCATCTTCACACCTTCAGGGAGCGAATGCGAGTAAATGGAAAGATGATCTCAGAAGAGGCCCTGGAGCGAGTGGTGGAGGAAGTGGCCAAAGCTGTGGAGGCTTTGGAGTCGGCCGCGGGTGTGCCGACCCCCTTCACCACCTATGAGATTGCCACGGCCTCGGCCTTCTTGTTCTTCGCTAGGGAGGAAACCGACATAGTAGTTCTTGAGGTGGGACTGGGGGGAAGGCTGGACGCCACTAACGTGGTGGAACCCCTCGCTTCCGTAATCACGCCGGTGAGTCTGGATCACACGAAGGTGCTTGGCAACACGGTGGAGAAAATCGCTCGCGAGAAGGCCGGGATCGTCAAACCAGGCGGGGTGGTACTAACAGCGCCTCAAGTTCCGGAAGCGCTGGCTGTCATCGAGCGGGTCTGCCAAGAGCGCCAGGCCATCCTCTTCGAGGTTGGCCAAGACGTTAGGATCGATTCCGTGCGGCCAGGAGACCCGGCGAACGGCCTCTTGACGCAACAGGTAAAGCTGTCCTTCGACCCCGATTTCCCTGCGCCATCCAGCGGTTTGCCGGCCCAGCGCTTCACCATCCCGCTACTCGGCTATCATCAGGCCACCAATCTGGCAACCGCGATTGGCGCCTTTCAGGTTCTGCGCTCGCAAGGTCTCGAGATATCCGACGAGGCCGTTCAAAAAGGCTTGCGCCGCGTCCAGTGGCCGGCCCGCCTGGAGATTCTGGCCAAGCAGCCGTGGGTAATTGCCGATGGTGCCCACAATGCCGATTCTGCCGCCAGGTTGCTGGCGGCCCTTCAGGAGAACTTTCGCTATGGTCGCCTTATTCTGATCCTGGGGACGTCTCTGGACAAGGACATCGCTGGGATTGTCAGGGAACTGGTTCCAGCCGCGGCCCTCACCATCCTCACTCATTCGCACCATCCCAGAGCGGCCGTTCTGGAGAATCTCGCGGTCGAGGTAGGGCGCTACGGGGCATCCTTCAGGCTATCTGAGAGCGCAGAGGAGGCCCTGGCACTGGCCAGAGAGAGCGCGCTAGAAAGCGACCTGATTTGCGTGACCGGCTCCCTCTTCTTGGCGGCCGAGGCCAGAGTTGCCTTTGGGTTGGCGGAGTGTTCGGATCCGATCTAACTTGGGGTGAGCACCTAGATAGCGCGAGTAGCCATCAGTAGAGGCGAAGCGCCCGCCGTAAGGTGGCCAGCGTCTTCGTCAGAACCTCCCGCGGGTTACTACTAAGGTCAAGGCTATTGCCGTCGGTGTAACCCGCGGGAGGTCAATTCTCCGACTGCGTGACCCAATGCTTCGCCTCTGCGTCTTCCTTACCTCCAGAAGGAGTCCTGGGCCTTCTGCTTCACAGGGTGACAGCCTCCTTCAGCACCTCGTCCCTAATGTAGGGGCTGATGGCCGCCTCGGTGACCACGTCCACCTCACGACCGAGCAGATCTTCTAAGTCTTGCTTAATCGCGATAACGTCCAGAATACTTCGGCCTGGTTCCAAATCAACGAGCACGTCCACGTCGCTTTCCGGCCCTGCGAGGCCTCGCGCCATCGAGCCAAATACGCGAACGCGCACGGCCCCGTGAGATCGGACAATGCGAAGTATCTCCTCGCGCTTCTCTTTTAAAAGTGGCTCAACAGGCATCGTCCAACTCCGCGTGCACAGTGGCTCCGCACCTCAGGATTTGCCCATCCAAAAGTGACATCTTAAGAGTGACCCGGCGGCCTCATTTCGTTAGCTGATCGAAACGACAAACTCAGAAGCTTGGCCAGACCAGCGGCACCGTTTGCCACCTGGCGCTGGCAGTTTACTCCAACCAGGAGAGAGTCAACGTAACCGCCCGTTGGAAACCAACGTTTGGCCCCAGATGTTTCGCTCAGCCGGGGCCAAACCGACCCTCAGCATCTTCCACGTGGTGGCGCAGGCTAAGGCCTAAAGTGGTGCAGTCCCTCATACCAACCAAGTGTTTACACGTCCGACAACCTTGACAACAGCAAAGACTATAGCCGAAGTGTTCGCCGTCGCAGGGACGGGTCTGACGCATCTCCTGCAGAAAGATCGCGGAGATCAATACCGGAACACGGCCGCCTGCGGTGTTCCTCCAGGTACCTCATCTGCTTGGACGGCGTGGACAGTCCCTCTGTTCAAGATGGTGTTAACCGAAGCCAGGTCCAACAAGTCCTCGTCTCCAGGCTGAAACTCCGAATGCAAAATGACTTCATTGGTGTCGGGATTAAAGCTTCCCCACTGGTGAAACCCCACGGCGACAAAGAGTGTATCGATCCGCCCGTAGGTGGCGGCAGGAACGATCTCTTTGATGTCAGTGGACACCCGTTCGCTGCCCGACAGTTCCTCGTATTTGGCAACCGCTTCTTCCTGCGCCTTCACAAAGTATGGTTGCAGGATGGCCAAGGCTCGTTCGTGGAGTTCTTCTGCGCTCACTTCTTCAGGGTTTCCCTCAATTCCTTCTTCCAGCAGGTGAGAATAGGTGTTGGCTTCCCGGTAAATCGGGAATAGGTATTCTACCCCGGCCAATACCAGAGGTGCCCGTTCCTCATGGAGTACGGTGTGCAGAGCTTTGTCAATCTGGTAGAAGTATCGCAGAATATTGTCCTTTTCATCATCCGTGCCAACGCCGTGACCGTGGAAGATCGCTACGCGGCGGCGCATCCGCTGTATTGGCGCGTCGGTGTGATACTGCAGTTGTCTCTCCGCCTCGTCGTATTTCAAGGCGTCGGCAAGGCTTTCAGGCATACCCTTTACCTTGATCTCGCCTACTTTCTCGCGGCTTCCCTGCAGCAACCTGACTTGATCGCCACTGACGGCCAGGATATAGAACCGTCCGCCTATGCTCAGAAGAGGCAGAAGAGGCTTGACATGAAATCGGTCTGCGACAACCACCAGTTCCTCAAAACCGAGCGGGAAGTGGTAGTGACGAGAGAAGTCAGGGGAAAGAAACATCGCTACCCCGCCGCTCTGGTACTGCCAGAAGAGGCTATCGCTGAGAAGCCTCTGGGCTGGCTCCAATACGCTCTCTATCCGCAGCGGACGGATTCCCATCGAGCTCAAGCGTTCCTCTGCTTCCCGAAGCAGGTTCTTTAGCCTGATTCGGTCCTGCTCGGCATCTGTTCCGACTTGATGCGTCGGCAGGAAGATGGAGATGCAAGGTCCTTCGCGTGTCTCCAAAAGTGTCTTCAACTCGTCTAAAGACAAGACGTCCATCTGTATGCCTCCCTTGACAGCGACTTTTCAACTCATCGTTCAGCAAGGGCAAAATGCGTGCCAGCGCGCTCTCTCCCGCTCAGATCTATGCCGGAAGGTCAGCTCTCATTGAGGGCAGGAAAGAGATTCAAGAAAAGAGTGCAAAAGAAGAACTCGCATCCCCTTCTGGCCGGGCTTGGCCACCCTCTGGAAGGAGCACACCCCGATCTTCCAGGGGCTCCCTGAGAAATTCGGGGTGTGTCATGTGAGATGTTCCCAGCGGTGGTGCCCCGGCGCCACCGCTGGGAACATCTCATTGATTAGTAAAGGGAGGGGAGCTTTTCCGCGCCGCGGAGAAGGTCCCCTCCCTTTGATTCGAAAACGCTTGGGAGGAAGGTAAGGCCGGGTTAGATAGTGACTGGCAGAGGCAGGCGGCGGCCTACCGCCTCGGCCACTTTGGCCAGCCGCGGCATCAACTCGCTGAAGCTATCGAATTTGAGCGACTGCGAACCGTCGGCCAGGGCGTGATCCGGAGTGGGGTGAACCTCCATCATTATCCCATCGGCCCCGGCGGCTACGGCCGCGAGGCTCATGGGCGCAACCAGATACCATTTGCCCGTCCCGTGGCTCGGATCAGCGATCACGGGCAGATGGCTTACTCCCTTGACCACCGGAATAGCGCTGATATCCATGGTGTTTCTCGTCGCCGTTTCGTAGGTGCGGATGCCGCGTTCGCAAAGCATCACCTGATGATTACCCTGTGAGAGAATGTATTCAGCGGACAGAAGCCACTCCTCGACCGTTGCGGCGAGACCGCGCTTCAGCATAACTGGCTTCTTGGACTTCCCGACTTCTTCTAAGAGAAGGTAATTCTGCATGTTCCGAGCGCCGATCTGGAGAATGTCGGCGTAGCGGGCCACCAGTTCCACATCCTGGGGAGTTAACACTTCGGTAATGATTTTGAGGCCGGTTTCCTCCCGCGCCGTGGCCAGGATTCGGAGGCCCTCCTCGCCCAGACCTCGAAACTGGTAGGGAGATGTTCTCGGCTTGAAAGCCCCACCTCGCAGGATTCTGGCCCCCGCTTTCGCGACCGCTCCCGCCGTTTCCAGCGTTTGCGCCTCACTCTCCACCGCGCACGGGCCAGCCATCACCACGATTTCCTCGCCGCCGATGGTTACGTCACCGACCTGAACCAGGGTGCGCTCCGGCTTGAATTCCCGGCTGGCAAGCTTGTAGCTCTTGCTGATGCGTACTATGGTTTCAACGCCGGGCAGCGTCTCCAGCATGTCACCCAGATCCTCGGACACCGTTCGCCCAATAACGCCGATCACGGTGCGCTCTTCGCCACGGGAAAGATGGCCGGTCAACCCTCTTGCCTCGAGGTGCGATATTACTTCCGCGATCTCGCCCTCGGTTACTTCGCTTCTCATCACTACGATCATGTCACGACCTACTCCTGTCGCTTAAAGACGGACGAAGAATTTCAGCCCCCCTGGTGTAAACGTGCCTTATTTCTGCGGCGGTTTTGGTGGTGTTGAGATGAATAAGAATCCGAATGCAGCGACTGAGAGAACCCGGCACGTTCATCTCGTGACCGCACATCAGAGCCGTATCCTCCCAGCCTAACTGCCTGGCGGCCACGGCTGGAAACTCCGCGTCCAAGTCTGGCGTCGTCGTAAACATAGCGCTGGCTACGTTCTCAGCCTCGATTTCGTTGGCTTGGATCATCTCTCGCAGCAATTCGGTCGTGGATTGGATAATATCTTCCTTCGTGTTGGAGTTAGCTCTCGTCGCCCCACGGATACCTCTACACCACACGGCAACCCTCCACTAAGACCGGTTGCCAGTGCCAGCCAGTTCTGGTGGAATCAACCATCGTCAACCGTATGTTTTCCTTTCAGGCCCCTGATGTATTTCTGAACTCCAGACCGGCGCTCCTTCTCAGGCAAACGCTCTATTAAGTCGATCAGGGCGCTTCCTACAATGGCACCATCGGCCCACTTAGTGACTATCTCGATGTGCTCTCGCTTAGAGATGCCAAAGCCAACGGCCAGAGGCAGATCGGTATGCCTCCGAACACGGCTCAGAAAATCCCCCAATTTGTCGGGAACGGACGTCCTCGCTCCAGTCACCCCGGTGAGAGACACGCAGTAGATAAAACCGCTGGCCTCCCGCCCGACCTTCGCGATGCGCTCCTCCGTGCTGGTAGGCGCGAGCAGGAAAATCAGGTCCAGACCATTTTCTTGACAAACGACCCGTAAATCCCCGCTCTCCTCCGGCGGCAAATCTGGGACGATTAGTCCATCGATACCAGCCTGGGCACAGGCTTTACCGAAAGCCGCAAGCCCGAAGTTCAAAATGGGGTTGTAATATCCCATAAAAAGAAGGGGGATGTCAAGTTTTCGACGCAGTTCTCCCGCCACAGAGAGGCATTTCCCCACATTCACGCCCTGCCGCAATGCCTCAAAGCTGGCGCGCTGGATGGTCGCTCCGTCGGCCAATGGATCCGAGAACGGAATACCCAACTCGATGA
>JAMDCE010000240.1 GCA_023489135.1 Chloroflexota bacterium | reverse complement strand
ATTGTGTAGGTATGAGGGTGTTCCAGCAGGATCAGCAAGTCGCCGACCTTGCCTTCATAACGGGCTTTCACCAGGCGGTCTTGCAGTGCCAACGCCTCGGCATAGTTTACAGTGCCGAGCTTCAGCAAGTGCGAGCTGCCTGAAAGATCGCTTACGGCCTGATCGGCTTCGTGGTTTGCGGTTGTTGTTCCCTTCGAATCGGTGGACACGAGCATTTCCCGATCAAGAAATCTGCTAGCTACAGGTGCTTCGTTTCCTCAATTTGTTGCTTCGCGTGGTACGAGCTTCTGACGAGGGGACCCGATTCCACGTGGTGAAATCCTAGCCGCTGGCCTTCGTCCCTGAGTGCGCCAAACTCGGCGGGCGTGTAGTAACGCACGACCGGCAGGTGCTGCTTGGAGGGACGGAGATACTGGCCGATCGTCAGGATTTCGCATCCGGCAGCGCGCAGGTCGGTCATTGCCTCGATTATCTCGTTCCACGTTTCGCCCAGCCCGAGCATGATTCCCGACTTGGTCAGCGTCTTGTCGTCCATTTGCTTTGCGCGCCGAAGCAGCTCAATCGAACGGTCGTAGTCGGCCATAGGCCGAACCTCGAACGAAAGGCGGCGCACTGTCTCGATGTTGTGGTTAAGGATGTCCGGCTTCGCTTGAACCACCGTGGCGAGGGCGGACTCGGAGCCCTGGAAGTCGGGGATCAACACCTCGACGCTGCAGGAAGGCTTGTATTGGCGTATTCTGCTTATGGTCTCGGCAAAGATGCTGGCTCCGCCGTCTGCCAGGTCGTCGCGGGTCACGGAGGTGATGACTACGTGACGAAGGTCGAGGCTTTCGACAGCGCGCGCCACCCGCTCTGGTTCGGCTTCGTCGAGTTCGTTGGTCGTGCCTGTCTCGATGGCGCAGAAGCCGCAGTTGCGAGTGCACACGCGACCTAGAATCAGAAACGTTGCGGTTCGGCTCTCGAAGCATTCGCCCATGTTCGGGCAAAGGGCCTCTTCACAGACGCTGTGCAGTTCCAGACCGCGCAACAATCCCTTGATGTCCCGGTAGTTGGGGCCGAGAGACAGCCGGACCTTTAGCCAGTCGGGCTTTTTTGCGGTGTCGTCGGGTGTCGATTCTTGTGATGCCATTTTAGGATTGCTCCTTCGTTCGTAGAGAAGTTATTGGAAATTGTTGGGAGGCCCTCACCCTAGCCCTCTCCCAGAGGGAGAGGGGATTTCACATTTGCCATTGGGGAGGTGTCCCAGCGGTTTTGGGAACCTCTCTAGTACAGCGGCACGCTGGGGCCAAATGACCCGAGCCATTGTTTCATATGTTGCAAGAACTTGCCTGCTCTATAGCCGTCGACGATGCGGTGATCGAACGAGAGGCAGAGATTCATCATCGGACGAATAGCGATGGCGTCGTCGACAACTACCGGACGCTTGACGATGGCCTCCATACTGAGTATTGCAGCCTGGGGCTGATTGATTATCGGAACGGACACGATGGAGCCAAATGAGCCGGTATTGTTCACTGTGAATGTGCCACCCTGTACCTCTGGCAGCGTCAATTTTCCTGCCTTAGCCCGATTCCCCAGTTCCCAGACCGCCTTGGCCAAGCCGGCTATGCTTTTCTCGTCGGCGTCGTGAATTACTGGCACTATCAGGCCGTCGTCGATAGCAACGGCTATGCCGATATTGATATGCTTCTTGATGATAATCTTATCATCTACCCAGGAAGAATTCAGCATTGGGAATGCTTTGAGCGCATCGACGGTGGCTTTGACGACGAAAGGCACGTAGGTGAGAGGCACGCCTTCACGACGTTTGAATTCCTCTTTCACGCCTTCCCGCCATTTAACAATGTTGGTCATATCGACTTCAAACGTCGTCCAGGCATGAGGAGAGGTGCGCTTGCTTCGAACCATGTGCTCCGCGATCGCTCGTCTCATCGGCGTGAGGTCTATTGCCTGGTCTCCTTCGGCAAGAGACACAGGCTTTGATATCTCGGGTGCAATCTGTTGCTTTGGTTGCGCGACGACGGGCTCGGCAGGGCGGAGTATCGCGGCCTGAGCAGGGGAGGCGGCGGGTGTGGATTGCCGGTTTGCAATAAAAGTCAGTATATCGTCCTTTGTCACGCGTCCCTCGATGCCTGTCCCCCGAATCTGAGAGATGTCTACGCCGTGTTCTCTGGCGAGTCGGCGGACCAGCGGCGATGACCTTTTTCGGGCCATCTCTACAAGCTCGCTGGCCTGTTCGACGGCAGCCTTCACGGCCGATGAAACGTCGGATACTCCCAAAACCTGCTCGCCAGGGGTGGATATCCGAGCGCCGATTTGCGCTCCTGCTTCGTCGATCTCGGCGAGCAATTGTCCCACAGGGACGACTGCGCCTGCCGCGGCGATGATCTTACTCAGCTTACCTTCAGTCGGAGAAGGCATCTCCGCTGTGACCTTGTCGGTGATGATCTCCACCAGAGGCTCGTCTCTCTTGACCCACTCGCCCTCTTGCTTCAGCCAGCGAGAGATGGTCCCTTCTGTGATGGATTCTCCTAGTTGCGGCATGGTAACCGGTGTCGCCATCCTTTTCACTCCCCCAATTAGTAGGCGGCGAGCTTGCGCGCCGCGTCGATGAGTTCGTCCACATCGGGCACGAAGGCCTTTTCGAGACTTTCCGCGTAAGGGACTGGAGTATCGGGCGCGCCGATGCGCACGATCGGGCCATCGAGGTACTCGAAGAGTTCTTCGGCAAGGATCGCCGCTATCTCGGCTCCCACGCCGCCAGTCTTGGTGTCCTCGTGCAGGATAATGGCCTTGCTCGTCTTCTCAACGGAGCGTTTGATAGCCACTTTATCCAGCGGCAGCACGGTACGCAAATCGACTATTTCCAGCGAAATCCCTTCTTGAGCTAGCTTTTCAGCCGCTTCGAGAGCGACGTGAACCATCATACCATAGGTTATTATGCTGATGTCTTCGCCCTGTCTCTTCACGTCAGCCACACCAATGGGAATCGTGTAATCTTGTTCGGGAACTTCGCCTTTTATCTTGCGGTACGTTTTCTTGTGCTCGAAGAAAAGGACAGGGTCCTCATCGCGAATAGCCGACTTCAGAAGGCCTTTTGCCTCGTAAGGCGTGCTTGGAGCCACGATTTTCAGTCCTGGAACGTGGAAGAAGAACGCTTCCACGCTCTGAGAATGATACAGGCCGCCGTGGATGCCTGCTCCGTATGGGGAGCGAATGACGATGGGGCAGCCGAAGGCGCCCTTAGAACGAAAACGAATTTTTGCCGCCTCGCTCATAATCTGGTCCATGGCCGAATGGATGAAGTCCGCGAACTGGATTTCCGCGATAGGGCGCATGCCGTTGAAGGCTGCGCCTATGGAGATGGCGACTATGCTCGATTCGGCCAGTGGCGTGTCGATCACACGATTTTTGCCGAATTCCTTGTATAGGCCATCGGTCGCTCGGAAAACGCCGCCGTCAACGCCCACATCCTCGCCCAGAACAATGACGCTTGGGTCGCGACGCATTTCTTCGGCCATGGCTTCGCGTATAGCTTCGATGACTGTTTTCTCTGCCATCTACCTACTCCTCAATCCTGCTGCAGTTTGCGTTAAGGTTGGTATTGCATCGGCCCCAGGGCGAACACAAGGTTCGCCCCTACGGTTTCGTTTGCACAACGATCCTACAAGGTTCGCCCCTACGGTTTTGTTTGCACAACGGTCTCACGAGGTTCGCCCCTACGGTTTCGTTTTTGGCCATCCATTTTGCACGATGGTCTCGCACTGTGAATGCCGGTTCTAGCCGTTGGAGTAAACGTACTTTGTAAGATCCTCAGGTCTGGGAAGAGGGCTTTTCACGGCGAAGTCGACGGCCTCTTCGATTTCCTGGGCAATCCGCTCGCGAATCTGCTCCTCGATCGTGGCGTTAAGAAGGCCTTGCTCCTCCAGATAGCGCTTGAAGCGCTGGACAGGATCGCGTTTCTTCCATTCCTCGACCTCTTCACGAGACCTGTAGCGGCGGTCATCGTCGTCGCTGGAATGTGGCACGACGCGGAAGGTCTTGGCCTCGATCAAGGTTGGCCCTTCGCCGCGGCGAGCTCTGTCTACCGCTTCTTTAGTGGTCTCGTAGGAGGCCAGAACGTCGTTGCCGTCGACGGTGACGCCAGGGAAGCCGTACCCTGCCGCTCGATCGGCAACGTTCTTGATGGCCATTTCCTCAGCCTGCGGCTCTGAGATCGCGTAGCCATTGTTCTCGCAAATGAACACTACTGGCAGCTTGTGGATACCGGCGAAGTTGAGCGCCTCGTGCCAGTCACCTTTACTGGTAGCGCCCTCGCCAAAGTGGACGACTGTAACGGCATCGTCCTTTCGTAGTTTGGACGCCAGTGCAATGCCGGCGGCGTGGGGCAACTGCGTGGCGACAGGACTCGATCCTGTGATGATGTGTAAGCTGGGATAGCCGAAATGGCCAGGCATCTGGCGGCCGCCGCTGGCTGGGTCGGCATCGCGGGCGAACGCGCTTAGCATAATATCCCGTGATGTCATGCCGAGCACGAGGACCACGCCGATATCTCGGTAATAGGGCAAAACGAAATCCTTGCCTCGTCTCAGCGCAAACGCGCTGCCGACCTGAATGCCTTCTTGCCCCTGGCACGAGATCAGAAAATGGATTTTGCCCTGCCGATGAAGGACCCACATCTTCTCGTCGACGCCACGAGCTTGAGCCAGCTTGTAGTACATCTCGAGGACAGTGTCATCTGTCAGTCCCAGGGCAATATGCCTGGCCTTTTGCTTAGAGTCTACAACGGCCGTTTCCTCGGCTGGATCCATATATACCTCCTCCACACTTGAATCGAGGGCAGACAACCGTCTCGAAGCGGTGCTAGGTCGTAGTCTAGCACCACAGGGCAGCGATCAGCAATAGCTTATAGTTCGCTCGGCGCGTGTCCTTTACAGCATTAAGGTGAGCGGATTCTCCAGCAAACGCTTGAATTCTTGGAGAAATTCTGCCGCCGCCGCCCCGTAGTAAACCCGGTGATCAGCCGAGAGCGTCGCCTTCATTCGCGCTGAGATAACGATCTGCCCATCGCGCACGACAGGGGTTGGCTTTACCGTGCCGACGGCCAGGATCGCGCTCTCAGGCGGGTTGATGATTGCGGTGAACTCGTCGACGTCGAACATGCCAAGGTTTGAGAGGGTGAACGTGCCACCCTCGAAATCTGCTGGCGTCATATGCCCACTTCTGACTTTCTCGGTTAGTTGCCTGGCCTCGGACGCAATCTCGCGCAGGCTCTTACGATCGCAATCGTGGATCACTGGAACCATCAGGCCTCCGGGCAGAGCAACGGCAATCCCCACGTTAATGCGCTTGTTGTACTGAAGCTTGCCGTCGCGATAGAAGGCATTGACCAGAGGATACTTTTTCAGCGCTAGCGCCGACGCTTTGATCAGCAGGTCTGTTATCTTGAGTTCAGGACCATCTTTTAACGCGGCCTTCAGCGACGCAACCATTTGCGAGGCCGCAGACATATCGATTTCTGACGTGACGTAAAAATGGGGGATAGTCTGCTTGGCCCTGGTCATCCTGTCGGCGATGGTCGACTGCATTTTGGTAAGCTCGACCATCTCGACTGCTTCTGGAGCCGCTGCAACTTCTGGCCTAGGTATTTCTTTGCGGCCCTCTTCCATAGTTTGAATGAAGGCCAGCACGTCCTCTTTGGTAATTCTGCCTTCTGGTCCGGTGCCTTTGACCTTTGCCAGATCGATTCCTCTCTCTTCGGCTATCCTTCTCGCCAATGGCGAGGCCTTCACTCTTTCCTCGACTTGGGGAGGAGCAGCTGCGGCGAAAACCTCACCTGGAGGTGGGGCTGGCGGTGGCAGAGCGGGAGCTGCCTTTTCTTCTCGTGCAGGCGGCGCTGCAGGGCGCTCCTCCGGACCTGCTATGAGGGCAATGGGCTCGCCGATCGGAACCGATTTCCCTTCTGGCACAACGATCTTTGAAAGTGTGCCGCTATCGTAGGCCTCCAGTTCCATTGCTGCCTTATCTGTTTCGATCTCGGCGATCACGTCGCCCTTCTTGACCTCCTCTCCCTCTTTCTTG
>JAMDCE010000431.1:543-6129 GCA_023489135.1 Chloroflexota bacterium | reverse complement strand
TGCGTCAAGGTGTGCCCGGTCGAACGTGCAAACGATTTCGACTACGGCATGGCCAAGACCAGGGCGATCTATCTTGCCCACGAAATGGCTCTCCCCATGAAACACGTGATCGACGGTGCCGTCTGCCTGAGGGAAAGATGCGCCAGGTGCGTCGAGGTCTGCAAGTATCAGGCGATTGACCTGGCTATGGAACCGAGGACGATGAGAGTCCGCGTCGGGTCCGTGCTTCTCGCCACGGGATGGGTCCCGTACGACGCCGCCAGGATCGACAACCTGGGGTTCGGCACGCACCGGAACGTGATTACCAACGTCCAGATGGAGAGACTGGCATCGCTCAACGGTCCCACCGGGGGGAGAATAGTTCGCCCGAGCGACGGGAAGGCGGTCGAGACCGTCGCCTTTGTGCAGTGCGCCGGGTCGAGGGATGAGAACCATCTGCCATACTGCTCGGCGGTCTGCTGCATGGCATCCCTCAAACAGGCAACCTACCTCAGGGAACAGCAGCCAGGGTCACGAGTGTACGTATTCTACATAGACCTGCGCACGCCTGGCACGTACGAGGATTTCCTGGACCGGGTTCGCAGCGACGAGCACGTGACGCTGATCAAAGGGAAGGTCGCCCGGGTCGAAGCGGCCAGCGGGAGCGATGACTTAATGGTCGAGGCCGACGACGTGTTGTCTGGCAAGAAGACCAGGGTCAGAGTGGATATGGTCGTGTTGGCCACCGGAATGGTGCCGGTGGGCAGCAGGCTGAAGATACCTGGAATCGACATGACCTACGACAACTACGGGTTTGCCATCGCGAAGCGGGATGCCGGGGTTCACCCCGCCGGCGTTGCCAAGAGGCCGATGGATGTGGCTTCGAGCGTTCGAGACGGCACGGGGGCAGCGTTGCGCGCCATCCAGAGCGTTGTGAGGAGTTGATCACATGGGCAGGGAAATAGGACTCTACATCTGTGCGGGCTGTGGAATCGGCGAGGCGATAGATGTCGATAGACTATGCTCCGTGGCCGCAGAAGAATACGGCGCGGTGGCTATCAGCCACGCTTTTCTCTGCGGCCAGGAGGGCATTGAACTGATAGGAAGGGATATCGTGGGAGACGGCCTGCGACGCGTTGTGATTGCCGCCTGCTCCGTCCGGGTCAACTGGGATAAGTTCTCTTTCGATTCCCTCGTGGTGGAAAGGGTCAACCTGAGGGAGCACGTCGCCTGGAGCCACCGGCCGAACGACGAGAACACACAAATGTTGGCCGAAGACTACTTGCGCATGGGAATAGTCAGGGCACAGAAGACAGAGCTTACACAACCGGACGTCGAGAGCGTCAGCAAGAGCATTTTCGTGGTTGGCGGTGGAATCAGCGGCATGACCGCTGCCCTGGATGCGGTGCGAGCAGGCTACGAAGTAGTCCTCGTCGAGAAGGAACGCTCACTGGGCGGCTGGCTGGCCAGGTTCCACCGGCTGTCGCCGAAGCATCCTCCCTACCGCGCACTGGAAGAACCCGATGTAGAGACAACACTAAGAGAGCTCCGCGAGAATCCGCGGGTAAGGATATTCACGTCCACGCAGAAGGTGGTCCTTATCCCTGGACCCGGCGCCTTCGACGTGACGGTCACTCAAAACGGCAACGAGCCGTTCGATTTTCGGGTTGGCTCAATCGTGCTCGCCACGGGTTGGCAGCCCTACGATGCCACCCGGCTTGAGTCTCTCGGATTCGGGAAACACGCAAACGTGGTGACCGGCGTTATGATCGAGGAAATGGCCCGCGACGGCAAGATTGCTCGGCCATCGGATGGTAGATCACCTGCCAGCGTTGCCTTCATCCAGTGCGCCGGGTCCAGGGATAAGGACCACCTTCCCTACTGCTCCAGCGCGTGCTGTATTGCCTCGCTCAAACAGGCCGTTTACATCAGGGAGCAGAACCCAGACGCAAACGTCTTCATTATCTACAAGGATATGAGAACGCCGGGCCAGTACGAAGATTTCTATCGCAGGGTGCAGGAAGACCCTGGCATCTTCTTCACCAAGGGCGATGTCGCCGGCATCTCAGGGGATAGCAACGGCAGCCTGGTTGTCGACGTCGAGAACGCGGCGCTGGGTCCAAGGATCAAGATAAGAGCCGACCTGGTGGTTTTGGCCACCGGTATGGTCCCCAACGCAGCTCAGACCGGGGCGCTGCATCTGCAGTACCGGCAGGGCCCGGAACTGCCGACGCCCAGATACGGGTTCCCGGATTCCAACTACATCTGCTTCCCGTACGAGACGCAAAGGACCGCGATTTACGCCGCCGGCTGCGCCAGGCAACCGATGGACGTACTGACCAGCATGGAAGATGCCACTGGTGCGGCAGCGAAAGCGATTCAGAGCCTGGAATTGACCGCCAGGGGTGCGGCCGTACATCCTCGGGCCGGAGACACGTCCTTCCCATCGTTCTTCCTGCAAAGGTGTACACAGTGCAAGCGATGTACCGAGGAATGTCCTTTCGGAGCGCTGGACGAAGACGAAAGAGGGACCCCCAAGCCAAATCTTACCCGCTGCCGACGATGTGGAATTTGCTTTGGCGCCTGTCCCGAACGGCTGATTTCCTACAGGGATTACAGCATCGACCAGATCTCTTCGATGATCAAAGCCATCAACGTGCCGGAAGAGGAAGATCAGATCAGAATCCTCGGCCTCTTCTGTGAAAACGACGCTCTGGTAGCGCTCGATACGGCGGGCAGCAATCGAATTGTCTACGATCCCAGCGTCAGGGTGATTCCTTTGCGCTGTCTCGGGTCGATGAACGTCGTTCTGATAGCCGATGCCATTTCGCGCGGCATAGACGGCGTCCTGATGATGGGCTGCAAATACGGCGACGACTACCAGTGCCACTTCATCAAGGGCAGCGACCTGGCCAACAGAAGAATGCAGAACATCCAGGAGACCCTTCAACGACTTGCGGTCGAGCCGGAGCGGGTCAGGCTGGTCCAGCTTTCGATATCCGAGTACGACCGGATTCCACAGATAATCGACGAGTTTGTGGACGACATGAGGAAAATCGGACCTAACCCCTACAAGGGTTTTTGAGCGTGGGAGGAGTGAAAGTGCCGATAGAAGTTGTGGATGACGGCGAATTCGTCGCACCCGACGCTAGCTTCGTCAAAGATATAATCAACTTGGGTGGGAACTCGGCCAGGAAGTGCTTCCAGTGCGGCACCTGCTCGGTGATATGCCCTCTGTCTCCCGACGACAGGCCCTTTCCACGAAAAGAGATGATCTGGGTTCAGTGGGGACTAAAAGACCGGCTTCTGAAGGACCCCGACGTCTGGCTGTGCCATCAATGCAGTGACTGCTCGGATTATTGCCCGCGCGGTTCAAGGCCTGGAGACGTGATGGCGGCTATTCGCAGTTACTCGATCACACAGTACGCCATTCCCGGCTTCTTCGCCAGGGCCTTCTCTCGACCACAAGGGCTGCCAGCCATCCTTGGACTCTCGATACTCCTCCTGTTTGGTTTCCTGAACGCGATTGGAAGCCTGGCTTCTCCTGCTGGCGAAGTGGCCTTCTACCGCTTCATTCCGAGCATAAGCATGGAGATAGCCGGCTCCCTGGTATCCACCTTCGCGGTGATCGTCGCGGCGATAGGGCTCTTGAGGTTTTGGAGGAACCTCGACGAATATGAGGCCACTGGCTCGACCGCCGGGGCAACTGTTGCCGGTGGTGCGATGGAAGGCTCCTCCGCGAGGGATGGCGTTTGGTCGAGCGCGTCCCGAACGCTGCTCGATATTTTGAAACACAGCAATTTCGGCCGGTGCGGGGTAGACCGGCTGAGGTACTATTCGCATCTGGCAATCCTCTACGGTTTCATCCTGCTGCTCATAGCCACTACCGGCCGTGCCGCCTATCACTTCCTGGCGGGGAAAGAGGAGGCACCGGCGTTGACCGATCCGGTAAAACTGGCCGGCAACCTCGGCGCGCTACTACTCATCGTCGGCGTTTCACTCGTGATCTACGGCCGGCTGTCCAGGAAAAGCGACGCCGGCCGGGCAACCTACTTCGACTGGTTCTTCATTCTGGTGCTCTACCTTACGGCCATAACCGGGGTCCTCACCCAGGTCGCCAGGCTGGCCCACACGGGGTACCTGGCGTATTGGGTGTACCTGGCTCACCTCCTGTGTGTGTTCCTGTTGCTCGCCTATGCCCCGTACTCGAAGTTTGCTCACCTCTTCTATCGAGCTCTAGCTATGCTCCGGGCCCGCCGCATCGGAAGGGAGGCCAGCACCAGGGAGGAGGGGCAGCTCGCACCAATGCCGGAGCAATAATACTCTTGCCCCACCTGATCCAATAGCCTAACGGGGCGCGCCGTAGATGTCGAATCATCACCTTGCCTCCCAACCGCACTCAGGGCTGACGCTCACGGTTTTTTCTAACGTGTGTTATAATAGCGGCCCACACTCAGGCTGGAAGGACGTGCTGACCTATGGACTATCACAATGTCGTGGAGCATCTCAAGCAAAGGATAATCAATCAGGATGAGGCTATCTCGCAGGTTGCGGAGGCTCTGGTTATCGCCCAGGCCAAATTGAACGAGCCAGATAAACCCCTGTGCGTCCTGCTTTTCCTGGGACCGACCGGCATCGGTAAGACCGAAACGGTGAGAGTTCTGGCGGAGGCTATTCACGGAAGCACGGACGAATACTGCCGCATAGATATGAGCAGCCTTTCCGAAAGTCACTACGCCGCCTCCCTCTCCGGATCGCCCCCGGGCTACATCGGCAGCCAGGAGAACGAGACAATGCTGGACAAGAAGAAGATCGAAGGGCAGGAAGACCGGCCGGGCATACTGTTGTTGGACGAAATCGAAAAGGCCCACCCCTCGGTCCACCAGAGCCTCCTGCAGATATTTGACAACGCTCGCATCCGTCTGGCTAACGGCCGAACCGAGATATCTTTCGCCAACACAATAATTGTGATGACCAGCAATGCAGGATCCCACGCCCTCAAGACTCTCGTCGATCATCAGGAGATGGGATTCAAACGGCTATCCGCGTCTTGCCCGGACGATGAAGTATCGCCTGAGCGAGACGCCCACCGCAAGCGGGTGGCAATCGAGGCTCTGGAACACACCTTCAGGCCGGAGTTCCTGAACAGGATAGACGGCGTCGTGGTATTTCGCTGGCTCAACCGGCAAGATATGGCCGAAATCCTGGATAACCTCGTCGCTGAGCTCAGCGTGCGGCTGCAAGAGCACCACGAGGTCCGATTGGAGCTGACCCCAGAGGCGAAGGCGCTGCTGGTGGAAAAGGGATTCGACCAGAAATTCGGCGCGCGCCAGCTGAAGCGGACCGTTCGCAACTTGCTGAACCGGCCACTCAGCCAGTTGATGGTAACCAGGGAGGTGCCTGGTGAAGCGACCATCGTGGCGCAAAGAGAAGGCGATGCCCTGCGTTTCGAAGTTGTGCCTGGCGAAGCGGCGGTGGTTCCAGCCGAAGCCTCGTCGCCCTCGCGAACGCGTCCCCGGACCATCTATCGGCACAATGGGCCGGCCTTTTATCCCTTTGCCTATCAAATCCCGGCGCGCTACGCGAGACCCAGGTTCCACTAAGTAG
>JAMDCE010000431.1:0-533 GCA_023489135.1 Chloroflexota bacterium | reverse complement strand
AGGGCTTTGCGCCGTCTGCCTCGACGGTTGCCCTGGCACCTGCGAAGTGGCCAAATCGTCGTTTAGGGGCCGTGAGGTTCTCTATCCGGAGCCGTTCGGCAAAATCACTGCCGGTGCAGTCAAGGCCTATCCCGTTGACTATTCCCATCTGAATATCATGGGAACGGCTGTAGGCGCGATTGGCGTGGACGCGGATTCCGATCGCGCCATCTTCCCATCGGTGAGCGTGGAAACGGAAATCGGTGCCACGAACAAGCTGAAAATGAGGCTGCCGATGTTCACCGGCGCCCTGGGTTCCACTAGACAGGAATTCGCACGATCATAATAGAGACGCCCCCTGAGGCGTCTCTACTAATGGCTCAATTTGCGGTTGAACGTGGTCCAGGTTGTGTCTGGTAAGGCTACCGGGCAAGGGCGTTGGCATACGTGCCATTGCCGGTGCCACCGAGAATGCGCTCCACCTCATCCTTGTCGGAATCCATTACATATGAAATTCCGGTAACCTCCGAAGCCTCCTGGGCATGGTCGACGAG
>JAMDCE010000145.1 GCA_023489135.1 Chloroflexota bacterium | reverse complement strand
AGTGGCACAGCCGCACCTCCTGGCAATTCCCCTTCGCGCGAAGGATACAGCATTACCTTGATTCTGGCTAATCCGCAGTCATTTCAATCGCTGGATTAGGGAGGGACCTGTCTCTTGACACTCTTCTTTGGTCGTGGTATTATATCACCGTTCAATGATATCCTGAATTAATGGAGCCTCGCTTTGTTGATAAGCGCTAACGCTCAAGCCACTCGCCTGAAAGCCAAGCTCTTTCGCGGCTTTTCGGATCCATCGCGTCTCTCCATCCTCGAAGCCCTGCGCGATAGCCCTCTTACCGCTGGCGAAATCGTGGTGGCGACAGGTCTCGGTCAGTCGAATGTCTCCAACCACCTGGGATGTCTGCGGGAGTGCGGCCTAGTTCTGTCGGAACAGCAGGGGCGGTACGTGACCTACCAATTGAGCGACCCGCGGGTGGGCGCGCTCCTGGGGCTGGCCGAGGAGTTACTAGCCGACGTAGCGCAGGGCATCTACGAATGCACTCGCTACGGCTTGCCTCGGGAGGAGCAGGAGCAGAGCTAACTCTTAAGGCGAAAGATTCTCCCTGTCTTCCGAGCACGGAACCTCCGGCAGCGACGCGGGAGGGAGCAGAACGGCCTCGATGCCGTTGCCTGGAAACGGTTTCTGCGGTTAGTCGCTGGAGGGAAACGACGATGATTCAACGTGGTGTTCGATTCAACGTTTTCCGGTACTTCGTCCTCACTATTTACGCCTCCATTGTCCTCTTTCCCATCTTCTGGCTTGCTTCCACCTCCATAAAGAAGCCAATGGAGTGGATCACTAACCCGGCCACCTGGATCTCAGCTCACCCAAATTTAGAGAGCTTCCAGATCGTGTTAGGAATGACCGAGAAGATCTTCTACGGGCCCAATAATCCTCAGGGAGGCGAGACCTTCCCCTCGATCCTTCCCTCTCTTTTGAATAGCCTAATCATCTCCGGTGGCGCCACCATACTGGCCCTGGCCGTGGGCACCCTGGCCGCCTACTCCATCTCCCGTCACAACACCGGCGGCACATCTCTTTTTCTGTCACTCCTTGGCGTCCGCTTCCTGCCTCCGGTGGTGGTGCTCGTTCCCTTCCTCGTCATTTTTAAGACTTTGCAAATCTATGGTTCACATCTCTCGGTGATGCTGGCCTATACGGCTTACACGGTGCCCTATGCGGTTTGGCTGATGAGAAGCTTCATTGACGATGTGCCCCGCAGCCTGGAGGAAGCGGCGGTCATTGACGGCTGTTCCAACTTCTCTGCTTTCGTTAAGATGGTCTTGCCTCTGATCGCCGGTGGGCTCGCCGTCACGGGCCTCTTTATATTTATCCTCGATTGGACCGAGTTCTTCATAGCCTTGACCCTGACCAATCAGCACTCCATCACCGTAGGTTATCAGATCTACGCCTATGCCGAGAAACAGGGGATGCTTTATGGTCCCCAATCAGCCGGCGCGCTTCTTGCTCTGATCATACCGATCGTCCTGGGCCTCGCCATCCAGAAGTATCTGGTCCGAGGGCTCACCTTCGGGGCGATCAGGGGGTAAGCTAAGAGGACTATTATCTCGGCGAGACCTCCAACTTAGCCGGATTTGGAGAAACCCGCTTACAATCATTTCTGCTTCGCCGCTTCCGCGACATCTTAAAAAAGGTGCACGCCAGACGGCGGGAGTCGCGCACAACGGTTCCCAGTAGCTGTTGAGAGAGACGAATGATGCGACGCGGTCCGGCGTTCAACGTTTTCCGGTACACTGTCCTCGTCTTCTACGCCGCGGCAGTTTTGTTTCCCCTTTTCTGGATTGTCTCAACGTCCGTCAAGTTGGAAACGGAGTGGATCACTGTGCCGGCCACGTGGATCTCGGCCCGCCCCAACCTGGACAGCTACAAGATTGTCCTGGGGTTACTGCCAAGAACCTTCTCTGAACCCTTTCCTGAAGGAGCGGTGAGCTTCCCTTCGATGCTTCCGTCTATCCTGAACAGCTTCGTCATTAGCGGTGGGGCCACTATATTAGCCCTTGCTGTTGGCACTCCAGCCGCTTATTCCGTCTCTCGGTACCTGGCTCGTGGCCGGTCGGTTTTGGTGTCCCTTCTTGGCGTGCGATTTCTGCCTCCTGTAGTGCTGAGCATTCCGCTCCTGGTCCTCTTCACGACTGCGAAGGTGCAAGGTTCTCACTTCTCGGTCATCCTCACCTACACGGCTTACACCGTTCCCTACGCCGTCTGGCTGATGAAAAGCTTTATCGACGATGTGCCTCGCGAGTTGGAGGAGGCGGCTATCAGCGATGGCTGCTCCAATTTCTCGGCCTTTATCAAGATCGTCGTGCCCCTGATCGCCCGGGGATTTGCCGTCACTGGCTTCTTCATTTTCATCTTGAACTGGACGGAGTTCTTCTTAGCCCTCACTCTGACCGATCGGAACTCCATAACGGCTGGTTTTCAGATCTACAACTACGCCGTGAAAACAGGCAACCTCTTCGGTCCCGAGTCAGCCGGTGCGCTTATCGCCCTAATCCTACCGGTCGTCCTGGGCCTGGCCATCCAGAAGTATCTTGTCCGGGGGCTCACCTTTGGCATCATCAAAGCGCCAGAGGCGGACTCGCACGACGAAAGGTCTGGCTCAAGCATCGGCAGGCCAAGAAGACAAATCGGAGATAAGTCTTTCTGGAGGGACTCGGCGGTGATTAGTGAGAATCTGAAGAGAGAATTTTTCCCTAGAAGGATCAAGAAGCAAGAAGGGCTGTTCGCTCGCTTTCTAAGTCAATTCGACAAACCGAAGCACCTAGCCGTCTTGTTCCTTCTACGGCTGGGGGGTCTGCTGCTGATGGTCGTGGTCTTCCCGCTATTATTCGAACTGTATCTTAGCTTCACCAACTGGCAGGCTAACATTATGGGAAACTGGTCGGAGGGCACCTGGATTGGGCTGGCGAACTACCAGACGATCCTGCTCGAAGGTCGTTTCCTGGCGGCGGTTGGCCGGACGGTCCTAATCGTGGTCGCCGCGTTGATCTTGGAAAGTTCCATCGGGCTTGGCCTGGCCTTACTTTTTGTCGACAGGTTCGCGGGCAAGAGGATTCTTACTTCAATAATCCTGGTCCCGATGATGGTGATCCCTTTAGTCATTGGTTTCACTTTCTACATGCTGTTCGTCCCAGCAGGGCCAGTCAACGGCGTGCTCAGTATTATCCTACAGCAGAATGTCTCGATACGCTGGCTTAATAACCCGAATTTGGCCATCATTCCGATCATTTTGGCCGACGCTTATCAGTGGACCCCTCTGATGTTTATGATCTTTCTCGCTGGGCTTGTGGCAATACCACGTGAAATCGAGAACGCCGCGCTGATTCTGGGATCATCAGCCTGGCAACTCTTCCGGTACGTAAGTCTGCCGGTGCTTAAGCCCTTGATTATCGTCGCTGTCAGCATCTGTGGCGTGGAAGCAATGAAAATCTTCGACATAGTCTACGTGATGACTCGCGGTGGTCCGGGGAATCAGACCGAGACCATAGCGACGTATTTCTACGAAGTTGGCTACCGGTCCTCCCGATTCTCCTACATCGCCGCGGGAGCGCTTATAGTTTTGGTCTTCATCTCAATGGCAGCCATGCAGACTATGAAGGCACTGAAGGTCGCCGAGGAGCGCTAGCGGATAATAAACGAGAAAGCGCCTCCAAATCCTCTCTACCCTTTTGTGGTTGACCTCTCAGCCTTCCTGCCTCAGCAACGCCGTTATCCTCCGATACCCATATCGCCGATACTTGACCGCCAGCTCAACCACTCGAGCGATCAGCCGCTCTTCTTCTCCACTGATCGAGGGACTGCGCCGTTGAGTAGCTCTTGCCTGTCCAAGTACCCGACACGCCCGCCTTTCTGAGACACCGAGCCTATCGGTCAACCAAGCTGCGTCTCTTCGACGGGCTTAGAAGTTTCCCCTGGCCGCCTCCTTCAGGATGGCTTTGTCCAGGGAGAGATCAGCCACCAGCTTCCTCAGTTGGCTGTTCTCTTTCTCCAACTCCTTGAGCCGCCTCGCCTGCTCAACATGCAGGCCGCCGCACTCCCTCCGCCAGCGGTAGTGGGTCTGATCCGTGATGCCAATCTTCTTGCTGGCCTCGCCGACCCTCGCCCCCTGGCTGAGAAGTACTTCAGCCTCCCGCAACTTGCCGATAATCTGCTCTGCAGTGAACGCTCGCCTACCCATAAGAAAGCCCCCTTTCTCTTAGCCCAAGTCTAACATTTTACTTGGACTCGTTTTTGGGGGGCAGGCCAATCCCAAGGAGAAGGAAGGCTTCAAGGCGAAGTACGGCTACGAGATGTCCATGGACACCTGGGCGCACTACCGGGATGTCTGTGAGTGGTTCACCAGGCCCGATAAGAACATGTACGGGACAGCCGACTGCCGGGCGAGGAACTGGGGTTACTGGTGGTGGGAGATGTACTATGGCTCTTTGGCTAACCCCAACGCCTACTATTTTGACGACGAAATGCATCCCTTGGTCAACTCCCCGGAAGGGATCGCGGCGACCAAGCTCTATGCCTCCTTCAAGCCCACGCAGCACCCGGATGCCCTCAGTTGGGACTGGGCGGGCTCCTACTCCTCCTTTACGAACGGCGTCTCCTTCTCGATGATCGCCTGGCCGTCGCTGACAAAGTTTGCCGCCGACAAATCAACTTCCAGTATCGTGGGAAAGGTGGGTTATACCCTTTGCCCAGGGACAATGGTTGATGGGACTTTGATCCGACGCAGTATCTACTCCTACGGGCACAATTTTATGGGTTGGAGTTACAGCAAGAATCCTGAACTAGCTTACCTGTTCGCGCAATGGATAACCAGCCCGGAGATTAGCCCGGGTGTCCTCGAGAAACCCGGCGTCGTCGATCCTTTCCGCCTGCACGACTTCATCGATCCACGGGTGCAGAAGGCCTACGGGGCCGATTTCTTGCCGATTCAGAAGGCTAACTTCGCAATAGCCTTGCCTGACATCTTTCTCCGTGGGTCGGGTGAGTACACTCAGGTGCTGGACGTGGCCGTCCAGGAGGCCTTCACTGGCGGAAAAACCGCAGAAGATGCGATGGCTCAGGTTGCCAAGGGCTGGGAAGATGTGACGGAGCGATTAGGTAGGGCTGACCAAATCGCGGCGTGGAAGACTGTGAAGAAGTACTATCCCACCCTCACCCAGTACAGCTAGACGCCCGTGCGCTCGGTGCCAAGGCGGACTGCGGGCAGGTTGGTCAGCACCGGGAGTTCAATAGGTTGAGTCTCCCGCTGGCTTGGGGCTGGCGGGAGGCTAAGGGAGAGGCTCCTCTCAAACGGGACCGGGGCGAAGAAGGAGGTGCCGGATGATTGAGATTCTGGATCCTACCGGAGAGATCGAGTCTAGGGAGCTTCCAATGGCCTCAAGACTCGACGCATTGGACGGAGCAGTCATCGGTCTTCTCGATAACCGCAAGCCCAACGCTAGCGCTTTCCTCTCCCGGATCGAAGAACTCTTTGCCGAGACCTATCCTGGCATCAGCGTTATCCGTCGACAGAAGCGGTACCCCACCAGCGACGCCGGCCCCAGGGTTCTTGAGGAATTGGCCCGGCAGGCTCGGGGAGTGGTGAACGCCTTCGGAGATTGAGGGTCCTGCACATCGTGGAGTATCCACGACAGCGTTGGATTGGAGAAGCTTGGCCTCGCCACGGCCACAATTTGCAGTAGCGAGTTCACCGGACTAGGACAGATGGAGGCGACGGCGATGGGAATGCCCGGCCTTCCCATCGTCCGCGTTCCTCATCCGGTGGGCCTTCTTCCGGAAGTGGAGGTTCGCGCGATTGCCGAGGAGGCTTTCGACGAGGTCGTGCGCTCTCTCACCATCTCCGCCGGGAAGTTAGTCGAGGGATACCGGGGGAAGTATCTGGAGGCAGATAAGACGATTAGGGCGAAAACGCTCTTCGCCTAAGGGGGGGCGTGTCCGTGGAACTGCGGTCCGAGAAGGTCCGCGTCGTCGATTCCTTTGAAGCCGTTCGCGGCTCTTCGAGGCCAGAGGATGGGGAGATGGGCTGCCCATTGTCCCGCCCACCGAGTCCGCCGTTCAGAAGATGCTGGCCGGCACTGATCGCGATCCCCAGGAGATTGTGGGGGTGATTCCC
>JAMDCE010000716.1 GCA_023489135.1 Chloroflexota bacterium | reverse complement strand
GCAGCGACGAGTCTTCGATTCACCAGGCACCTCCCCAACGCCACTAGCTGCGGCTAGCTCATGTGACAGGACCTAAGCGGTCGGGGGTCCGGTTATCCGCACCGAAGGCCCTGCGACCGCGGCGGGATGCTTTACCACCTGTCGCAGGGGATTACGCAGATTACGCAGATATTTCCAGGTCTTGCTGGCGTTATCTGCGGTCACAGCGCTGGAATATTGACCTACCGCGTAACTCCTGTCATTTGAGGGAAGACTACCACGAATAGGTTAACGCCAGGTCGATAGGACGGTTAAATATCTGTTAAGGTAGCAACTGGGGTTGAGGGCAAAAGAAGATGCCCCGGCGATGTTGCAACATCCCGGAGCGTGGCCAGTCGGAAATGACGACTAACACACGAAGTATACCATATCCTATCGATGCGGTGCTGGCAGCGGAATGACGCCTCTTGCGGCCGCCCGCTCTGAGGCGAAAGGGTGGGTTCGGTTGGTGAGCGTGAACCGCGGCGTAGCACCCCCGTGTGACGGCTTAACGGTGACTCTTCTCGGTGAACGGAATGACCACGTGGTACGGCAGCGAAGTTCGGGTACGAGTCGGCGTCGCAGTGGAGGTGGGGGTGGGCGTGATAGTGGAGGTGCGGGTGGGGCTCGCGGAAGACGTGGGGCTAAGCGTGCGTGTGGAAGTTGAGGTAGGCGTACGGGAAGGCGGAATGGTGGCAGTAGCAGTCGCAGTGCCAGTTGGAGTTTGCGTGAAGGTGGGTGTAGCGGTAGGAGGCCGCTAAATGTAATATGGGCTGCGACCCTAAGCTTGGCTCATAGCTAACGTATCGGATCACGGATAACCGAGGAAGCTGCAAGTCCCAGGCAACATCAGATCGACAACGTTACTATTGAAGCCGAAAAGAATCCCGATTGCGACTACCCGTGCCGCCGTGGCCACCGCCAGAATCAGAACGGTCGCAAACACCGCCCCAAGGTTAAGCAGCACACCATGCAGGAGAGAGGCTTGACCAGGAACAACGCTAGAAAACATCTTCGGGTTGTGGGCAAGAATCCATGCGGTCAGCCCGAACAGCGCCAGATTTACCACGAGGATCATCACAGTAGAGATAAGGCCGTTAGGCGTCGTGCCGGGGAAGAAGTCTAGGGCGGCATTCCTTGGCAGAGCGCTCCAGAGTGGGATACTGCACTCTCGGCCGTCCTCAAACGACTTGATGAACTGCGCACCAATCAAGTTCAGGACGATGCCGAGCACGTTGACCGCACTCCAGGTTGCGCCACACAGCAACACGGTCAGCGTTACTGCCCTAATTGGTAAGCTTGGCCCGAGCCGCAAATACCACACGAGACCAGCCGACAGACTTTCACGCAACACGTATACTCACTTTCGGCCAGGTACGCCAACGAATCGGTAGAAAGAGCTATTGGAAGTCTTGCCGTGCTCATTCGTCAGCGCCCTGTCGGCCTAACTGGCCCGGATTCGCCATAGAGACATCCTAACACTGGTATGGCTCCGCGTCAGTGGAGAAGGCCAATGCGTCAAAAACCAAAGGCGCCCAGTCAGAGATGGCAAGGCGAGCGGAGGCGCCACTGGCGGCCACAAGAACGTGTCTGGCTGGCCGGGAAGCGCCGAGCAAAGCCGCTGCCACAAGAATGGCACCCACGTAGAACCCTCCGTACGGCAACTACCATTTTGGCAAGTTCATCTTGAAGGGGCTGAAAAACGCCACGAGTTTCAGCCCTTGGATGAACATGTTGATCTTCTGTTGGCCCGGCTCATTCGTCAGAGCCTGTGGCTTTTGGAGAGACTCGTCCACCATCTCCAGAGCAGACGACATGCCGCTAAAGGACAATGTCCATCGCTCGTACGCCTTTCGGATTTCCTTTGGATACCATCGATCGGGCTTCCGTCGGGGAAAGGAGTCCCGGAGATCGGACACGAACTGCCTGTATTCAACTACAGTCCGGTGGGCACTCTCAACCACCTCAGGACTCAGATTTGTGGAGCAGGGTGTCTGCTGAGCGAGTGGCCTGCATAACTCGTAAAGTCCCACCGTTTTTTCGTGGAAACTCCGAAACCGGTCCTCGTAGGGTGCACAGACTGCCTCGGCCCAATCCCTAAAGTCCTTGACCTCCGATTCTTGGGTTCTCGTCAGCTTTGCCGTGAACGGCCACATACCGCCCTCCCTAAGCAACCGGAACGCTCATCATTCCTCGACTGGCATCTCCCGCCAGTCCAGTTGCCAAATGACGCTGGCCGGTTAATTCGCATCCAGTTGGCAGCGAGGTCATCGTCATGTCACGCAGTTCTTATCACAGCCCCGGCCGACTTGGTATAACGCAACGTCTGACCCAGCCAAACGCCTGCAGCACTTCCGTCTGTACTACGGGGCTTTCGTCCCCTTGTACTCGTTTGCAAAGACGAAATAGTGGAGGCGATTTACATACCCGCTATATTTCCAGCAGACGACGAGCGAGACTGTGGCCATCAGTAGGCCTAGAACATCAGGCCCAGCTACCCAAGAGCGGTAGAGCCCGCCAAGCGCACTATAGAACAACAGTGAGAGCCAAACAGCGCCATAGCCAAGGAGCATTACCCAGCGGCAGGCTTCCAAGGCGACCGCATTCCACAAGCCGCCCCGTGCCGGGGAAATCATACGGAATGCCAGTGAATAAAACGCGCCAACACCAAGAGCTACCGGGGCGGCTAGCCAAAACCATGAACCGTGGAGGATCCCCTGCCAGATGGAATACATGGTTGCCACGAGCACAGGCACGGCAATGAGATTACCCCGCAGCAGTCGGGCGTATTCCTGGCTCACCAGCCCCGTAGCGAAGAGGTCGAGGTACGAGAGCATCTTTAGGAGCCGCTCGTTCTCGGACTCGGAATTGGACTGCGCAATTCGGTGTTTGATTATCTCTCGGAGTTCCTCGGCTGGTGCAGGCAAAATGCGCTCCGGCAATCCGTGGAGCCGAGTTCCATGGAGTTCCTCTAGCAGTCTTGCGTATTTCTTCAGCGCCTGTGATTCAGCCTGCTGAACGATGGACACGGCATTGGCCTCCAAATTCGACGGATCGTCGGTTCTCTGCGTGCCTCACTGCTCCACTTAGCCCCTGCCCAGCGAACTGCGCCAAGGTTCCGCACCACCCCAAATGGCAGCCTAGGAGCGAGCAGGGGATCCTGTTATGCGAGCGCCTCTCAGTGAACCTTCCCCGCCATTCCACCCCGTCGCCAGCTCACGGTAGGCTGCCAGAGGTCAACATGGCTGCATGCTAGCGCCCGATGGCCATTTGGTCAAGGGGTTCATGAGGTTTCTCTAGACAACTGCCAACAGACGAGTATCATAGAGACATACCGCACAAGCGGGCATTGACAACTAAAGATGCCCCGGCGATGCTGGTAACATCCCGGAGCGTGGCCAAGCTAGGACAAGTAGCTTGACGAGCACAGTATACAACAGCCCGTCAGGAACAACCTGGCGGGCTTTGCGTTTTCGGGCAGGCAATCAAGGTCTTGGCGAACGGCCCTGATACCATTTTTGATACAACTTGTCGTGGTCCCGCTGATGTCAGGCAGCGACCCTTCGAGCGGCATACTCGTTCGGTGAGAGCCCCGCAAGCTCGTGGCCCTGATGGGGACGATCGTTGTAGTAGGACACGAACTGCTTGAGCAGTGCTGCCAACTCCTCCGCCGTCTGCCACTCCTTATCAGACAACCATGCTTTCAGCGTTTCCACGAACCGTTCCGCTATGCCGTTGCTTTGCGGTCGGTGTTTCGCCAGCGGCACCCTTACGAAACCACGCCCTTCCGCCAGCTTCTTCAGAACATCCGCTGTGAAGTGCACCCCTCGATCAGCGATCAGATACTTCAGATCCGTCGGCAAGAGCTCCTCCATGGCTGCCACCACCAACGCCGCTGTCACGTGGGCGCCCATCACGAACATTGGTAGCCCCAGCGACCGCCGCGTGCAGTTGTCCACGATCACCAATACTGCAATCCAGGCACACGCTGCCCTCAGCCCAAGCTCATGCTCACGTTCCCGCAGCCCCGCCCGCTCCTGCCGCCATCGCTCATCTTCTATCCGACGCCGCGCCAATTCCTCGTGACGCGCTGCCCACTGCGCTCGCCATTGCGCCTTCAGCGCCCCTCGCCTCTTCCCTAACGTCGAGCGCGGCCCCAGTCTCCTCACCCCACTCACGGCGGCCGCCGCCTTCCTATGTTCGTGCTGGCACGCCTTCCAGGCCTGATCCAATAGCCGGCGCCTCGCCCGCTCCTCGCGGCGCGCCACCCGCAGACGCTCGATTTCGCTACGCAACGCCCGTCGCTGCCCTTTCTGATCCGCTATTGTTTCCGCCCCTCCTTCGGCGACCTTTCCCTCCTCCGCATCCTTCGCCTCCCGTGCGGCCATGAACTGATCCATCGCTTCCGCATAGCTCAGTTCCTCCCGCTCGAACGCCTGCCCCGGCCAGCTTCGTTCCTCCTTCGACCCTTTGGGACGGCTGACTAGTAATCGTCCCGAGGAACCGCTCACCGCCGGCAGCAACTCGGCCGGCGCGTGGGTCGCCGGTACGAAGCACAGATCTACGTTCACCGCCTCGTCTGGCGCGTCCGCATGGCGGGCGCGCGCCCCACTTTTTTTCGTGGCTTGCTCACTTGCGCCCAAAGCCCCGCCTCGATCAGGATGCGCCGCACCTCTGAGGCGCTGACCACGGCTTGCCAGCCGTGCCCCTTCCGTAACTCGTCAGCAATCCGCCGCCGCCCCCAATCGGCATGCTCGCGCTTGGCGGCGATCACCTCCTGGACCGTACTGGCCGGTAATGCCTTGGCAAAAGTATGTCGCGCGTGGCTCCTGACCTCTTCCAAGGCCGCGTAGCCACCTTGCTCAAAGCGTGGCCGCCAGTAGTAGAACGTGGCAATCCCCACGTGGGCGGCAGCACAAGCTTCCCTTGGACTATCGGTCCGCTCGTAGACCCTGAAGAGCAACTTGCGCTGGTCCGCCGTGGTCGGTCGGTAGTAAGGGCGCTTACTTTCGCTAGAGCTGCTGATGGGCTCGGCACTTGCATTCATCACGACCTCCTTTCGTCACAGCCATTTCCGCAATCCCTATGCCCTCAGCAACACAGCAACCTTACATTCTCATTGTGACCAGGACAAAATCTGCCGAAAGCACTATGATCTGCGCAATCTGCGGATTCGACCCCCGTCGATCTGCATGGCGGGAGCTAATGGACGATGATGCTAAACGCCGGTTCAAGGTGGTGCTGGTGTTCAAGCTGGACAGAGCGTTCCGCTCCGTGAAGAACATGCACGATACCTCAGGCGTGCGGGGCACCCTCGGGATCAGCTTCCAGAGCCTGCGAGAGCAATTCGATACCAGCACGGCGCTGGGCAGGCTGCTGCTGAATCTGCTCGGTTCGCTGGCCGAGTTCGAACTCGAGCCGATCCGCGAGCGAGTGAGGGCAGGGATGGAGAGGGCGAGGCGGCAGGGCAAGAGGAACGGGCGGCCAAGGACCTGGGAATCGAGTATGCAACATAAAAGCGGCTGCTGAGCCGACAGATCAGGCTCTTTCAGTGGCGCACGTTCTTAGAAACTGATGGGAGAACGACGTTATGCGGCCACGGCGTTGGTGTAGCCGTCTGGGTAACGGTAGGAGTTGGTGTTGATGTAGCCGACTGCGTAACGGTAGGGATTGGTGTTGGAGTTGGCGCGGTGGTCAACGACTCAACAACAGTGAGCGTTCCGGCTCCGGCATCCCCGCCCATTGCATAAATCCGCTGATCCTGGCCAAGGGCACCAGCCAAGAACCCACGGACAGTTGGCATGCTGGCTATGGTCGTCCAAGTGTCGCCATAGACGTCGTACACCTCGACAATGCCCGTCGGACCAGCCTGTGCTCCAGAATTGCCAAGATAGCCGCCGATGGCGTAAATACGATTATCGGCGCCTAGAGTTGCGGCGAAGTGACTACGAGCGGTCGGCATGCTGGCAACCGTGCTCCAAGAGTTACTGTTAGGATCGTAAGCCTCTACCCTGCTGAGCACGCCAGTCTGGTTCACGCCCCCGATAGCGTAGATGCGGCCGTCAGGACCGCTGACCGTAGCAAGGCCCGCCCTAGCCGTAGGCATATCTGCTACGGGTGCCCAGGTGTCGCT
>JAMDCE010000001.1 GCA_023489135.1 Chloroflexota bacterium | reverse complement strand
AAGCCGGCCCAACTGAGCATAGGCGTCACGTTCTCCCAGCGTCTCCTTGAGCTTTCTCGGGAAAACGTAATTCACGAAACTCCTTACCAATCCGTTTCGCCAACGCCGGTTGCTCAGGACCACGAGTAGCGCCGCGAGAACGGCTAACAGCGCCACCAAAACGACAGCCTCACTGCGAAAGATACGCCAGAACACGAAGACTCCGGTCAGGGCAAAGCAGAGGATTACCGTGAGATCGAAAAGCCGATCCACGACGGTGCTGATTAGCGGCACGCTCAGACCGTGGCCCATCTTCTTCAGATACCAGGCCTTGAGCGCATCTCCAGCCTGCCCTGGCGTGAAGGCCCCCGCCGATAGCCCTATAGCATACAGTTGACTTGCCTCGGCTGCGGAAATCTTGATGCCGAAGCTGCGAAGGATCACTTGCCAACGCCAGGCCTTCAGGATTACAAACGGTACCACCAGCACCACCGACAGCGTCACCAGGAGCGGATCTACCTTGCTGAGGGTGCTGATAATCTTCCCAACGTCGGCTCGCCACAGGACCAATCCAAACAGTCCTAGTCCGCCGAGCCTGATGACCCACTTATAGCGTCCCATCGCCTACTCGTCCCTCTCATATCGCTCGAACCGGAGGGCCGCTACTTGCTCTGATACCAGACCTATTAGAAAAATGATGATGCTCATCGAGATGAGCAGGACCGAAGAGTTTGTTATGTGAACCTGAGTGGCAATCGTATAGACGGCATAGGCACTCCCCAGGAGGAAGAGTATCGCGCTAATTGGGAAAAACACCTTCAGCGGACTGTAAAGCGTAATCATCTTCAGAATGATGAGAACAAAACGAACCCCATCCCTCAGCAATTTGACCTTACTTTTTCCAACTCGGCGGTGCATTTTGATGGGTGTGAATTTCACACTATAGCCCGCCTTGAGCAGGCTCAAAGTGCTGGTGGTAGGATAGGAATAGGCGTTTGGCAGCAGGTGGATGAATTCCATTATGACTTCACGTTTCATGGCCCGAAAGCCGGAGGTCAGGTCAGGAATCTGAATCCCTACCAGGTAGGAAGCCATCCGGTTGAGCAAGAAGTTGCCCAGGTCTCGTATTATCGAGGTGTCGGATTCGGTGGTTCGCGCCCCGACGACCATGTCGTAATCTCCCAATGGCGCAAGCAAGTCTTCGACGTCCTCGGCATCGTGTTGTCCGTCGGCGTCCATGAGAAGGACGATCTCGCCCCGCGCCCGTCTGAGACCAGACTTGACAGCGGCCCCGTTCCCCTTGTTGTAGGGATGACGGACCACCACCACGCCGAGTTCTTTGGCGATCCGGCCGGTGCCATCCGTCGAAGCGTCATCCACCACAATTATCTCGGCGTCTGGCCTGACGCCTCTGACCCCAGACACTACTTCTGCGACGACGTCAGCCTCGTTGTAGGCCGGGATGATCACAGAGAGCGAGGGATTTTCTGACATTCTCCTCTAGCTCCTCGAGACCACGTACACGCCCAGGCAGATGATCAAAACCCCTCCGATCCGGATCGGCGTAACATTCTCACTGAAAAGGAACCAGGAAGCCGCCACGGTGAGCACGTAACTCAAGCTCAACATTGGGTAGGCGTAGCTCAATTCCACTCGCGAGATCACCGATAGCCAGAAAATAGAACCAGAAAAGATGAGAGCAAAGCCAGCCAGAATGAAGGGATTGGTGAAGATGCGGACCAGCGAGGGCAACAGGCCGCTGGCACTCAAGCCAAAAAAACCGTGCTGATTCATCCCGTACTTGAGCAGTAACTCGCCTGATACGGATAAGGGAATCGCGACAAATAGGATCATCAGCGCTCGCGAAATCATGGCTTCCTCAGCTAGGTCTCAGTACAAACACGCTGTAGTCACAGACACCGCTGCGCATCCAGTATTTCTTGTCTACTTCAAAACAACGAGCGAAAAGGCTTTCATACTCTCTCTCAGTCCGAATGAAGGCCCCTCGGTCAAGATTGTGAATCAACCTTCCCAGAAGATTCCGCGGTGAGACTGTCGGCACATCCTCCATCACTACGGCGCTACCGTGGGGTCGGAGCACTCGCTTCATCTCCTGAAGAACCGGCACGGCTTCCGTGTCGAGCAGGTGGTGGAAGACTCCCGCCACCAGAATGTGGTCGAAAACACCTTCCTGGAATCCCAGGGCGCCGCCGCTCATCACGCAGTAATCACGCCGGCAGCGTTCTCTAGCAAGAGCCACCTCTATTCGAGAGATATCGATTCCAACGTAGCAAAGGCGAGGGAAAAGGTGCGAAAGCTCGCCAGACCCACAGCCAAGGTCGAGAAGCCTTCGCCCATCTCCCGTAAGGAAGCCAGGAAACTCCCTCCTGACAACTGCTTTTTCTCCTCTGAAGTCGTGCTCGACGATGCGCCGAAGCAGGCTGGTTAGCAGCGGACCTATCGTCACCATTATGCTCTCGATGCTGACGATAAGAGGCCGATGAAGCCCAATCCTCCAGTGACTAGGACGCGTTTGCCTGCGAATTCCGCTTCAATACCGGCCACCGAATTATCGTCTCTCCCCGGTTCTCTCGAGTTGTGACATTTCTGAGGCCACTACTATGTCATCAGAGACAATGAGTTCGGTTTCCGGGCCGACCCCCCGGTGCTGAATCTCCAGCTCCCACCAGAGTTGAACTAAGTTCACAAAGGTGTGGAGAAGCCTGGGAAAATTGAAAAACTGCGACTTTCCGTAGGCTCGATGAAAGTGGTGCACCGGCACCTCCACAAAGGTAAACCCGGCGTCCTGCATCTTTCTGACCATTTCCAGGCAGATCGTCCCGCTGTTGGACCTCAGCTCCACCTTGTCGAAGACAGAGCGCCGGATCAGCCTGAAGTCGCAGTCCACGTCCCGTATCTTCAACCCAAAAGCAAGCTTGACCGTCCAATGATAGATTCGACCAATCAACTTCCGGTGCAGCGGATCGGACCGGTCGACCTTGTAGCCGTTGACGATATCAACGCCAGGGCGCAAGGCCTGGAACAGATCGCGTAATTCACGTACGTCGTACTGGGCATCGCCGTCGGTATAAAAGATGTACTCTTTAGTAGCGCTCTTGAAGCCGGTTCGGAGCGCACCACCATAACCCCGGTTCTTCGGATGATGAATCACCCTCACCCGTTCGTACTTTCTCTCCAGTTCCTTTAGAATATCAGGGGTGTAATCGCGGCTACCGTCGTTGACCACGATGATTTCGTAGTCATCTGTAAGGGACTCGCAGACCAGAATTGCCGAGATCACCATACTTGCTATGGTTCCACCGTCGTTGTAAGCTGGGAAGAAAACCGAAATCCCTGGGGGCACTCGTTCTCCTTCTGCCGAAGCATAATCCCGACTTGGAGTTGTGTGGCTTTGGCGACGCTACGCCAGGGGAAGAAGACTGACAGCTTCGAGACACGCGCGAGCCGCAGCAAGTATACCACAGGGTCACTGCTGGCACAAATGGCACGGCTACAAACGGCGGCGATTGTAGAGGCGAGCCGGTGGCTCGCCCCTACGATTCCTTGGGTCATCCCGGGGCCGGCGCCTGCTCGCCCCCAACGCCTGTCATTATCCCAGCCGCGCCGGGTTATTCTCGTCCTCAGCCCAGCGAATGGGATTGGCCAGGATGTACTCTCGGACGCGGCCCAACTCCTCTTCACTGCGAATAATGTGGTCATAGTAATTGCGTTGCCAGACCGGCACGCCCGAGTCAACGCGTATCGCGTTTATCCGTTTGGTGACGAGGGATTTGAACTGCCCCATTATCGACCCCAGAGAACCAGATCGGGGAGAAGTCGGTATACCGTCAGATCGCGTTGGTGTAGCGGCGAGCCGCCGGCTCGCCCCAGGAAATGACGGTTTGGCCGCCCCTACCTCACCAGTCGCTCCATCACCATTAATCACAACGATTCCGTGCAGGTGGTTTGGCATCACCACGAATGCATCCAATTTCACCTCTGGACGGACCTGGCCGGTTCGCAACCACTCGTCGGACACTACCTCGCCTAGCTCGTTGAGCTCCATCTTGTCGTCCACAACCTCTCCAAACAGGCATTGGCGGTCGTAAGTACACACCGTCACAAAATACACCCCAGCCTCGGTGTAGTCATAGTCGTTCAGCCGGATAGCATGGCGGTGGTGAGCGTCCGGGTTGTATTTCACGATAGATTCCCGCACCCTCAACGAATCGATCGACGAACTGTACGGTCTGTGAGGGCTATACGGACTAGAGCGGCGAGCTACCGGCTCGCCCTCTGAGGGCCCGTCGTGTTTCCGTTGGGAAAGCCCATGCCTCGCCCCCTGTATATTTACAGGGGCTTCCTGCCGTACTAGGATATGAACAGGAAGCGGTCGGGAAGGGGGAGAAGGATACGCTACCCTGCTTCTACAAGATGGGTGCGGTCATCACCTTCAGTAAGTATCGTCCTTTGAAGCCGGAAGGCCAAGCGCTGGATGACCGATTACAGGCTGATCGCGGTAGCACATACGCGGAGCCCTCATCGCCTCACCGTAATCTGGGCGATGGTCGTTTCTATCCCCAATTCCTTACCGTCGCCTGAGATCGACAACCAACGCCGGGTGGCCGGACTGTAGATTCCTACCCGCAGCCAGTAGTTCCCGGTCGGCGTCTCTCGCGGGAGAAGCAATTCCTTGGTGTCCTCGACGATTTCTCCCGAAGGCCAAACGCTCGTCCGGTACCTGCCTCCGTCCGGTTCCCCCTCTGATAGCGAAATCTGGTGACCTTCGTTATCGGTTAGTTGAACGGAGACCACATGGTTTCCACTAATCGGAAGCAGGCCTCGCCAGTAGAGAGTAAGCCTAACCTTGTCCGTCGCCTGATACGCCGGGCCGTCGAGCGTGTATCCGAGGAGAGAAACCTCTCCGTCAAAGACGTAATCAAGCTCGCGCTGCGCGGTGGGAAGATGAATGATAGCCAGGCCTGTATCGTCCGCTTGCGGACGCACGACCTTCCCGTCCTTCACCTCGAACACGAACAACTGCCGAGAACCGACGAGGCGGTTCTGCCTGATCATAGCCAGTGAGAAGCCATACCATCCGTCAGGAATGGATTTTCCCTGACCCCTGACCTCTAATGGCTGTCCGCCTCCGAAAACTTCGATCCCCTTGCCCTTCAGGTCAGTTTCGATTCGGATGTCATTGGAACTGCCGGCCCAGAATTCCCAGTCTCCGATCTTCACCTGTTCTCTGGAGGTCGCCAGCCGTCCATCGAGCGAAGCTTTGAGTTTAATAATCTGCGAGCCAGTGCCGAAAGGCGGAGTGGCAAGCTTAAGCCTCGTCGTTGCTTTGTCACCTTCGAAGCTGCTCTGACTCTGGAAAAACACTTCGTTTCGCCGTATCTGGGTGAAAGGCTCCCCGCCGTTTGCTTCTCGCAACGCCATCCACCTCAGGTATACTGGCTCCTCGCCCTCGCCAAGAAGAGTTATCTTGGCTGGAACTTCGATCACGCCGGTACTGTATTCCGTAAGGCCGGATGATAGATCTATTACCCGGCGGGTATCGCCTATTTGCACGGTCATTCTCTGCTGAGTAAACGAAGCCAGCGCCAACGTGAGCGTGCGCCTCTGCGGCGGCGCGTTCGCCGTTGCGCTCTCCTGGTCAATTATCCGATTGGGAAGAACCATTAGTGTCTGGGATTGAGTGATGGTGATTCTAGGGCTGTTATCATCTTTGACCGGCGCAAACAGGGCCAGAAGGGTGGGATCTTTCTTGTAGAGGCGAAGTCGTTCGCCCACCCAAAGGAGATCAGGCTCGCCGTAACCCAGAACCGTGGGATCGTCCGTGGAGGATAGCAGGGCGTAGTCCGGCGGGCGATCCGGGGGAGGGTTCAGGAGAAGGCTGAAGCCCGTATTGAAATAACCGTACGTCTCGTGGCCCTCGAGATAATAAGATACCAGGCCCAGGTAGGACTTGGGTATACTAGGATCACCAGTGAGGTAGACTGAGGCCTTTGGTGGCAATAGGGTAGCCATCCTAGCCAATTCCTGCGTCTCTTTGCCGTAAAGGGGAGGCTCTCTCACCCAATACTGTGCTACCAGAAGCACGGTGTTGAACCCCAGGGCCGCGAGCAGCGCGGCCGTGCAAATTGCTGCAGCGACTTTCAGCGGGAGTCTCACT
>JAMDCE010000058.1 GCA_023489135.1 Chloroflexota bacterium | reverse complement strand
GATTCGAGAGCAAGGGGACGGCCAGCGGAATCACGGTGGTGGATGACTATGGGCACCACCCCACGGAGATCAGGGCCACGCTGGCGGCAGCGCGGCAGCGCTTTCCAGGACGCCCGATCTGGTGCGCTTTTCAGCCCCATACTTACAGTCGAACCAAGGCCCTCCTCCACGATTTCGCCCAGGCTTTCGGCGACGCCGACCACATAGCCATTATCGATGTCTATGCCGCGCGGGAGACACAAGGGCAAGGAATCGGTTCCGCTGATTTGGCGCGGGCCATCGTTCATCCCGACGTCTGCTACGTCGGAGGATTACATCAGGCTAAAGAACACCTGCTTCGACGTTTGCAATGCGGCGACGTTCTTATGACGGTCGGTGCGGGCAACGTGTGGACGGTGGGCGACGAAGTACTGCAAGCGCTAGGGGAAGAATCTTAGGATGTCACTTTCTCGTGGTATTCAATCATTGACCGGGTTGCCGGCCTTAGAAAATGAGCCCATGTCCCGGCGCACCACCCTCAAGGTCGGAGGCCCAGCCGATCTCAGTCAGAGGACTGGTTATCCAGAACCGGACCAGGTCGTTCGAAGCCGTGGAGTTGCCGTTGGACCAGAGAGAGGAAGCCGGCGGGAGTCTTGTGAGAGCAGAGTCCGGTGTCTCTCTCTCTCATCTCATCCGTTCGATGGCGACCGAAGGTTGGGGTGGTCTGGAGTGGGGAGTAGGGATCCCCGGGACCGTGGGCGGCGCCATAGTGGGTAATGCAGGCGCCTACGGTGGCAGCCTCTCTCAAGTAGTGGATAAGGTGACCGTTTACAAGCCGGGGATTGGTCCACTGAAGCTGGACGGAGGTGATCTTCAATTTGGCTATCGCTCCAGCCGGTGGAAGCGCGACCGGCGTACTCTGGGAGGCGACCCTGGAGAGGTCATCCTGAGCGCCGATGTGCGAGTGAGCCGGACCGATCGTGACACGCTGCAGTTGCGGATGGCCCGCTTGGTGGAAGAGCGAAAGGCAAGACAGCCATCAGAGCCCAGCGCTGGTTCCGTCTTCAAGAACCCTCCTCACCAGGTCGCTGGCTATCTGATTGAGAAGGCTGGCCTGAAGGGCCACCGCATCGGCGATGCGCAAGTGTCGCCGAAGCACGCCAATTATGTCGTTAACTTGGGCGAGGCAACATCTTCACACATTCGCGAGTTAGTGGACGTGGTGCAGAAGAAGGTATTCAGCCAGTTTGGGATCGAGCTGGACCTCGAGATCGAGCTGCTGGGGGAGTGGTAGGTGGCTGAGAGGATACGGGTAGGAGTGATTTTTGGGGGGCGCTCGGCTGAGCACGAGGTCTCTCTGAACTCGGCGCGGTCAATAATGAAGGTTATCGATCCAGTCAGGTATGAGGTCGTACCCATTGGCATCACCAGAGGTGGGCGCTGGCTTGCCTCTGGTGATCCGATGAAGGCTTTGCAGGAAGCGGCCGAAGAAGCCAGCAGTCCGGCGGCCATTCTGGCTGACCCATCCCATCGCGGCTTGGTGCGGATCGATCGCGCCGAGCGCGTGACCCCGGCATCACTGTCCCAGCGACTTGACGTAATCTTTCCGATCCTGCACGGGCCTTACGGTGAGGACGGCACCATTCAGGGTCTTCTGGAGCTCGCGGACGTTCCCTACGTCGGAGCGGGGGTTCTGGCTTCGGCGCTAGGAATGGACAAAGTTCTGATGAAGGCCGTCTTTGCCCAAAGAGGTCTGCCCATCGTCGATTACATAGTGGTGAAACGGTTGGAATGGGAGCGGAATCGATTGCAGGTGGTGAAGCGGATTGAGGAAAACATAGGCTTTCCCTGTTTCGTCAAGCCGGCCAACCTCGGTTCAAGCGTGGGGATCAGCAAAGCCCGCAGTCGCGAGGAGCTGGGACCAGCTCTTGATTTGGCCGTTCCTTACGATCGGAAGCTTGTGGTGGAGAAGTTCATCGATTGCCGAGAATTGGAGTGCAGCGTCCTGGGTAATGAAGATCCGGAGGCCTCAGTGGTAGGGGAGATTGTGCCTTGCAACGAATTTTACGATTATAAAGCCAAGTATGTCGACAACAAGTCGGAACTGATCATCCCCGCCCCTATCTCCGAGAGCACGGCCGAAGAGGTGCGGCGCACGGCCATCGAGGCTTTCCAGGCTATAGATTGCGTTGGGATGGCCCGGGTAGATTTCTTTCTTGGAAAAGAGAATGGCAGGGTCTACCTGAATGAAATAAACACCATTCCAGGGTTTACCTCCATTAGTATGTATCCGAAACTTTGGGAAGCCAGTGGTGTTCGCTACGAGGAATTGGTCAACCGGTTGCTGGACCTCGCCTTGCAGAGACACACTGACAAGCATCGCTACAACGGCCTCAGTGGATAGCCCCTTGGATTCTTGATTCCCGTTATTTTGAGGCATTGGATGGGCAAGAACGCCCGGGCGCCATATGACACCGGAACCAAGAGAAGATCGGCTGGCGCAAGTGGCTCTGCTGTGGCCAAGAGGAGCTCACGGGCCCTTAAAGACGGATTCAAGAGCGGCCGTATTTTCAGTTTCTTCGGCCTGATGGGCCTGGTGGCGCTGATGTACCAGTTGTTCACCGCGCCAGGGTATCGCGTGGAGGCCGTCGAACTTAACGGCAGCATCGGACTGACGGCGGCGGAAATGGAGCAGATCACCGGTGTGGTGGGTCGCAACGTCTTCTTCGTGAACACGGCTAAAGCGGCGGAGATTATTCGCCCGCTGCCGTACGTGAGAAGCGTACAGGTAATGGACAGGTGGCCGAACCGTGTGGTGGTTAAGATTGACGAGCGGGTCCCCAGCGTCATCTGGCAGGTTGGGGAAACGAGGTATCTGGTGGATGACGACGGCGTGGTGGTCGGCGAGGCCTCGTCGTCGGGAGATCTTATTACGGTGCGAAGCGCTAGTGGCGTAGCGCAGAATCCAGGCGACCGGGTTGACCCCAAGGCTTTGGACACGGCCCAGAAACTGTTCTTGCGAGTTCCGCGGGAGTTGGGCTTGCCGGTCACCGGCCTGGAGTATTCACCCCTCACAGGGATCACCGTTCTCGTCAACGATGGCAAGTCCATTTGTTTCGGCGATTCTGACAAATTGGACGATAAGTTCGCTATCTTCAGGTCCTTTGTGGGTGGCGGCAGCAACGCCGCCAAATGGAAGTATCTTGACCTTCGATCGGTAACAAAGCCGTATTATCGCTAGTCAGAGTTGGCGCTGTCACTCCGCGAGGATGGTTCTTACATAAATGAGAGGAATTGACGTTCAGTTTAGGATCGTATTGTGTTATAATTCGCGCTGCCTATTCTCGCCGTCACATACCATCCACGTAGTAACGGGCAGGGAGGAAGCTTTTGTCTAGGGATCGGACCATTGTCGCCATCGACGTGGGTACGACAAAGATTTGTACTCTTGTTGGCGAGGTTGGCAAAGACGATAATGTGAGCGTCCTGGGGGTGGGCGTTGCTCCCTCCAAAGGTCTCAGTAAAGGAGTGGTAGTCAACATAGAGGAGGCGGTGGGGGCCATCGCTAGCTCGGTTGAAAGGGCGGAAAGGCTCTCTGGCTTCAAGATCGGGTCAGCCTACGTGGGCATCGCCGGTGGCCACATTTCCTCCCTCAACAGCCGCGGGGTCATCGCGATCTCCCGGACCGATCGAGATATTACTCCGGAAGATGTTGGGCGCGCCGTGGAGGCGGCGCGAGCCATCGCTATTCCCGCTCAACGAGAGATTATCCATGTTATTCCGAGAGCCTTTATTGTCGACGGACAGGACGGAGTGCGAGACCCGATCGGTATGTCGGGCTTTCGCCTAGAAGTGGAGACCCACATCGTCACTGGCGCGGTGACCTCAGTCCATAATCTGATCAAGTGCGTGCAGAAGGTTGGCGCAGAAATTGACGAGCTGGTTCTCCAGCCATTGGCCAGCAGCGAGGCGGCCCTGACCGATGCGGAGAAAGACCTGGGCGTGGTCCTCGTGGATATCGGTGGTGGCACTACCGATATAGCTATTTTCATCGAAGGCAGCATTTGGCACACCGTTGTCCTGCCGGTGGCGGGGAACCATCTCACCAACGACATCGCCACGGTATGCCGTATTCCTTTTGACGCGGGAGAGAGGCTCAAGATCGAGCACGGGCAGGCGATGGCCGAATATGGGCCCGCGAGCAGGGAGGACGACGACTTCGTGGAGGTCGACGGGTTTGAAACCGGCAGCCAGCAGGCCGTCTCCAAGCAGCTGCTCAGCGAAATCATTCAGGCGCGGATGCATCAGCTTTTCAGTCTCGTGCTGGAAGAGATCAAGCGCAGTGGCTACGACGGGATGTTGCCGGCGGGCGTGGTCCTGACGGGAGGAAGCGCCCAACTAACCGGAATAGCCGAGGCGGCCCGGAGTGTGCTGCAAATGCCGGTGCGAATCGGCGCGCCTCGCAAGGTTTCGGGTATGGCTGAGACGCTGGGCCACCCGGCTTACGCGACCAGCGTCGGTTTATTGCACTGGGGAGCGCGGCATGGCCGGCCCATTCGCACAACGGCACGGAGCAGCCAGGAAGCTAGCGCTGTTTACGGCCGCTTCAAGGGTTGGTTGCGCGAATTCCTGCCTTAACCTGAGCCTAAAGTTGTGTAAGGAGTCCACCCTTTGGGATCCCCGGAACTTGGCGCTGTTGGCCGGCCTCGTTTCGCTGGACCCGTATCAAGGAGATTAGAGATGCCATCATCACGACCCGGACAGTTGCCAGAAGTCGAGAATTTCGCCCAGATCAAAGTCATTGGAGTGGGCGGCGGAGGAAGTAATGCCGTGAATCGAATGATTCAGGCGGACCTTCGCGGCGTAGACTTCATCACCGTCAATACCGATGCCCAGGCCCTTCTCTATTCGGAGGCACCCAGCCGGATTCGAATAGGAGACAAGATAACCCGGGGTTTGGGTTCTGGCGGGAATCCCACCATTGGCGCCAAAGCCGCCGAAGAAAGCAGTGACGAGCTCTTCGACATGCTTAAAGGCGCGGACATGGTTTTCATCACCGCAGGAATGGGCGGAGGCACGGGCACGGGCGCTTCACCGGTCATTGCCCAGATTGCCAAGGAGGTGGGAGCCCTGACCGTGGGTGTGGTTACCAAACCCTTTAGCTTCGAGGGAAGCAGAAGACGTGAGGTTGCCGAAGAAGGCACCGCTCGCTTCAAGGAGAATGTGGATACCCTTATCACCATACCGAACGATCGCCTGCTTCAGATCGCTGATAAGAAAACCTCGATGCTGGAAGCCTTTCGCATCGCCGACGACGTTCTCCGGCAAGGAATCCAGGGCATCTCTGACTTGATCACCGTTCACGGCATGATCAATCTCGACTTCGCCGACGTCAAGAGCATTATGGCTGAGGCCGGTTCGGCATTGATGGCCATCGGACATGGCACCGGAGAGAACCGGACGGTGGATGCGGCGCGGTCGGCCATCGAGAGCCCCCTATTAGAGATCTCCATCGAAGGGGCCAAAGGAGTGCTCTTCAACGTTACTGGCGGCGAGGATCTGGGAATCCTGGAGGTTTACGAAGCAGCGGAGATCATTCAACAGGCCGCCGACCCCGACGCCAACATAATCTTTGGTGCGGTGATCGATCATCGCATGGGCAATGACGTGAAGGTGACCCTCATCGCCACCGGTTTCGACAGCGTGCGCCGTTCGTCTCTCCGAAGCGTCCCGGGGATGAGAGAGATCCCTCACTCGGCCAAAGCCGAATCCACCGACGACTTGGATATCCCGCCGTTCTTGCGCTACCGCCAGCGGTAGAATATTCATCGTCAGCTTCGTGTCTGTGGGGCGACGTTCGCGTCGCCCCTTTGGTCTGTGCGTCTCCGCCAAACTCGTCCGCCCTGCAGTCCTCGAGATGGCTCCTGGTAGGCTAATCGTCGACCGGCCTCGTCCATAAACACGAGGTGTCCGTGGGCCTCTACAGCGATCACTCTGTCAGCGGTGAAAGCTAGAACTGGTTCCAGAGATTGCCGGCGCTCTGGCTGGCCGGATCCCGCTCTATGCCTTCGCTGCGGGTTTCTATCCCCATCATTTTCCCAGACGTTTTGTTAGACTGGCTCGACCAGAGCGACAGTTTCTTCCCGACTTTTCGCCGGTTTTCTAACCATCTCGGCAGCGGAGGAAGTAATGCCGTGAAT
>JAMDCE010000241.1 GCA_023489135.1 Chloroflexota bacterium | reverse complement strand
CGTTCGGGCACTCAATTGAAGTTCAATGATGCGTCGGTCCGGGTGCGCTACTCCGAAACCGACGCTATGGGGTTCGTCTACCATACAAACTATCTGGTCTGGTTCGAGGTGGGTCGAGCGGAGTATATGCGGGCCATAGAAACTCCATACTCCGAGCTGGAGAAAACAGGCGTTTACCTCCCCTTGGTGGAATGCTCCTGCCGGTTCCATTGCCCTGGGAAGTACGACGATCCATTGATCGTGAGAACTTCCGTGACGGAATTGACTCGTATCAAGATCAAGTTCCGCTACGACATTATTCGCTCCGCCGACGAACGGCTGCTGGCGGAGGGATCGACTACCCACGCATTTACGGATTCGACGGGCAAGCCGACGCGGTTGAAATCAGATTCACCGGCCTGGGAGCGCATGAGGAGCCGCATCGAAGCTGTCGATTCTTTACACATGTGATTGTGTTTTGCAATACTTTGATGTATACTCTTCGCGGTGGTACAGACCAGGTTTGCGGCTGTCTTGGTAATTGCTTGTAAACTGCGTCAGCGCGGCTCCAGGCGGCAGGAACGACCGTGCGGCACTCATAGCCGTCCGTGCAGCTCCCCGAAAACCGGGTGTGCCAACTAATTTCCAGAAGGAGGGTTTGGCTTGAGCTACGCGGACAAGGTTCTGACGTGCCGTGACTGCGGCTGCGAGTTCTCGTTCACCGCTGGTGAGCAAGAGTTCTACGCCGCGCGGGGCCTGCAGAATGAGCCCGGTCGCTGCCCATCGTGCCGCGCGTCCCGTCGGTCGCAGCGGTCAACCGGTGGATACAGCTCCGGTTACTCCTCGCGGCCGTCTCGCGAGATGCACGAAGCTGTCTGCGCCGAGTGTGGCGCCCAGACGCGGGTCCCGTTCGTTCCGAGAAATGACAAGCCTGTGTACTGTAGCCCGTGCTACGACAAAGTACGCGGCAGATAGCAACGGAAGAACCTAGGCTCTAAGAAAGGCAGCCGGTCTCTCGGCTGCCTTTTCTTGTTTTAGTCAGGGCAGGTACTTCAACGGATCCACCGGGGTGCCCGAACGGCGCACCTCGAAATGGAGGTGCGGGCCCAGGCTGAAGCCGGTGTTGCCGACCGATCCAATTGCTCCTCCCCTCTTCACCACGTCTCCTTCGTCGACCGCAAAGCGAGATAGGTGGCCATACACTGTGCTGTAACCGCTCCCGTGATCCAGAACGATGTGCCAGCCGAGATTATTTGCCTGCTTCACCGCAACAACTACCTTGCCGTCAGCCGCCGCCCGCACCGGAGCGCCGACGTCGGCGGCCAGGTCGATGCCGGTGTGGGCGCCGCTCAAGTAGTACGCCTCCTTCTCCCCAAAGTAGGTCGTGATCTCGCCCTGCATAGGCCACCACAGCCTCAGATCACTCGATTTGTCAGGGGCAGGGGTGTGCGCGACGTATCCCGGGACCGGTATCGTCAGAACCTGCCCAACTCGCAACCGGTTCGGGTCCCACAGGCCGCTGACTTCCGATATCGCGTCTACGCTAACGTCGTACTGAGCGGCAATCTCAAGCAGGCTCTCGCCGGACCGGACTTCATGGGTTCGGGGGGTTGGAGTGGCAGTGGGGCGTGGTGACTCGATGGCAGCAGCCATGGTGATCTCGCGCGTCGGCGAGATGCTCTCGGGCGCGAGGGCTGAGGCGCTGCCGCTCATCGGCACGTCAGAAGGGTATTGTCTCCCCCTCCTGCCGGCATCCCCCGCTAAAGGCATCCATCCTACCGCATTGGCGATCAGGACCAACACCCCGATCAGGCCAATACCCAGATACGCCGTCTTCAGCCGAAGCAACCCTGTTGCCGGCAGGAGGTGCAGCGGGACGTAATTCGCGACAGAGTTCCGAAACGCCGACGGGATTGACCGGCGCGACGGCGCCCCTTCTGCATCGTGTTCCATCTCAATCCAGCGGCAATCGCGACACCGACCCGCCACCAAACCGGAAGTGCTCGGGGAGGGGCGCTCCGATCAGCGGCCGGGCGTACTTCAAAAACCCTTCTGTCACGAAGTTGCCGCTCGCGTTGATATACTCGTCGGGCAGGGTCTTTTCGGCATTGGCGATCTCCTCCAGGTTGGCCAGTCCTGGGGCGCAACGGTAGTCCTCCGCGGCTTCGCGGATCAGGATGACCATCTTGTCGCTCTCGCCGGCCACCGCGTGCTTCACCGCCGCCCTCCCGACAATGTACGACTCCTCCTCGTCAACGGAAGAAATGCACAAGGTGGAGACGCGTTGGATGGTGCCCGGCTTGTCCCATCTGGCCTTCACCCCGAGGCTCTTGGTGATCAAGTTGCAGAGCGTCTGACCCGTTCCCGTTATGCGGCGGTGGCCGAACGAGTCGGTGTAGAAATCGCCTTCCACCAGACCCACGGGTTGGCCCTCTCCTCCCCTCAAGGTTTCGGCAACCACGGCAACGACGTAGCCAACTCGGCGGTAGACTTCCTCGACGTCCGCCAGGAACTTGTCGACCTCCAGCCTTCGCTCAGGTACATAGATCAGGTGAGGCGCTTGCGTATCGTCCAGCTTCCCCAACGCCGAGGCGGCGGCAAGCCATCCCGCGTTGCGGCCCATGGTCTCTATGATCTTGACCGGGTCAAAGCGGCGCATGCTTTCGGTGTCCAACCCGGCATCCATAGTGGCAAGGGCCACGAATCGAGCCACGCTGCCATAACCAGGACAGTGGTCGGTGATAGGCAGGTCATTATCTATGGTCTTCGGCACACCGACGACACGAAGCTCGTACCCCGATTCATCGGCCAACCGGGCCACCCGGTGCGAGGTGTCGGCAGAGTCATTGCCGCCGATGTAAATGAAATACCTGATATTATGCGCACGAAGCACCTTGACGATTTGCTCGTACTCGTCCTCGCTCAACTTATAGCGACACGAACCGAGCGCCGCGGCCGGCGTTCCACGTAAACCCGAGATTTGAGAGGCCGAGTAGGTCCGAAGATCGATAAAATCCTGGGCCAAAACGCCCTCTATGCCGTGCCGAGTGCCATAGACTCGATCGATTGCTTCCTGTTGAAAGGCCTCGTGAATTACCCCGGCCAGGCTGCTGTTGATGACTGCCGTGACGCCCCCAGACTGGCCGACGAGCAGATTCCCCTTGAGGTTGATACCGAGGTTGGTGCCCAATCCCTTCCCCCCATCATCGAAGTTGCTTGACGCTAACATTCTACCAGGCTTGAATACCCGCGGACAAGGGGAGAACCAGGGACGGAATCAGCGATCGGCCGTGCCGCTTGCGGATGTAAGGACACGGCGAGTCGTTCTAAGTCGGCTGAATCTGTGCCACCCTTCGACCAAGCCGCCGGGTAGCAAAATCACGACGCCGATGAAGAGGGCACCGAAGACTATGAGATGTGCATCTACGATGGACACGGCTAGCCATTCGCGGACCAAGACGTAGAACACGCCGCCGAGTATGGGGCCGATAATGGTGCCGACCCCCCCCACGTAGGTTATCATGAGCGCGTCGAACGTCCAGTTCGTACCGAAGGGCAGCTGATAGTAGTAGCTGACGTGGTAGTAGGCAAACAGGCCGCCGGCAAGCCCGGCGAACAAACTGCTGGCCGCCAGAGCAATAAGCTTGTGCTTGAGGGCACTCACCCCCGACGCTTCAGCCGCGCCCTCGTCCTCTCGTACCGCCAGGATACCCAGCCCGGTTTTGGAATTGACTAACAGGTAGGCGACCAGCACAGTCAACACGGTCAATCCCAAAGCGGCGTAATACCTGGGATGCAGATCGTAGCTGCCGATCAGATCCCTGGGAAGGGCGGTGACGATGGGCAGCATGTTGCTGACCGTGATGCGTATGGTTTCGGCAACGCCCAGGGTGCCGATGGCGAAGTAAGCTCCCCGGAGGCGGAACGTCGGTATGCCGATGACCAGGGCGAAGATCACCGCCAACACGCCGGCCACCGGTATGGCAGCGTAAACCGGGACTCCCGAGAACCAGAGGTAGCGCACCGCCAACGTGCCAATCCCGAAGAAGGCGGCGTGGCCCAGGTTGACCTGGCCGGCGTAGCCTCCCAGAATATTCCAGCTCTGGGCCAACGTGATCGACAGAAAAACCACAAAGAGAAGATTGATGGTGTCTTGCTGCAAACCAGCCAGGGGCAACAGGGCTAGAATGATGACAACGACGATTATTCCAATCAGCTTCAGACTTATGCGCACTTTAGGCACCACCTAGAGTCTATCCGATCGCCGAAAATATAGCGCGGGGGCTTTTCCCCCGCCCGCACCCCTGGCGGCCCGACGCATCGGACCGCGCTACAGGTTACGGATGGGCATCTACTGGCTGCGGGATTTCCTGCCAAAGAGTCCCTCCGGGCGCAACAGCAGCACCAACAGGAACATCACCAGTCCCACTACTTCACGATATGAGCCGCCAATGAAAGAAACGCTGACGGATTCGATGGCCCCCAGAAGCACGCCCCCGGCGAAGGTGCCCCCTACGCTCCCCATCCCTGCCAGGATGATGACCACCAGTGCTTTCAGGGTCCATTGGAGCCCGATGCCCGGGTCCACCGAATAACCCACGGCTACCAGGGTGCCTGCCGCACCGGCCAAAGCCGTGCCGATGGCGAAGGCCAGCAGATAGGTGCGGTCGATGTTTATTCCCACCAGGGACGCCGCCTCCCAATCTTCGGCCGTCGCTACTATAGATCTGCCCGTGTAAGTTCGAGTGAGGAACAGGTGAAGGGCAATTATGGCTGCCAGGCCGAAGACGAGATTACCCACTCGCACGTAGGGCAGAGACACGCCCAGGAGAATGGTGGTGGCGCCGGAATAACTGGTGGTTATGGATCTTTCGTCGGCCGTCCAGAATCGCATGGCCAGGTTTTGCAGGACGAGGGCCAGCCCGAAGGCGATCAGCAACGAGTTCTTGATCCGCACATCTTCGCCGAACTTGACGACGCGCACGAACAGGCCCCGATGCAGTGCGACACCTATGATGAACAGAATGGGGATGGTGATTAGCAATGACACGAAAGGATCGATATGGTAGACGGAGAACATCCAGAAGCTGGCGTATCCCCCGATCATCAGGAGCTCGCCGTGGGCCACATTTAGCACTTTAAGCACGCCGAAAACGAGCGAAAGTCCGACCGCAGCCAGGCCGTAAAGGGCGCCGACGAGGATGCCGAAGACGAGGCTTTGAGCTAAAGCGTCCAACGACATTGCGTTTCTACACTCCCCCTAGATAGGCGCTCTTCACGTGTTCGTGTTGCAGCATGTTCTGCCCGGTGTCGTGGCCGACGACGCGCCCGTTCTCTATGATGTAGGCCCGGTCGGCTCTTTCCAGAGCGGCGTGAGCGTTCTGCTCGACGATAAGAATAGACACGCCGCGCTCATTCACCTGTTGAATCACGTCGAATATCAATTCTACGACCAACGGCGCCAGGCCCAGAGAAGGCTCGTCGAGCAGCAAGAGTTTTGGCCGCGACATGAGCGCCCTGGCGATGGCCAGCATCTGCTGCTGCCCTCCGCTCAAGGACGCGGCGATCTGATCCTTCTTTTCCTGAAGTGGAGGAAAGACATCGTAGACCCACTTCAGGGTAGCCTCCTTTTCTCGGCGGGCACGGCCGACGAAAGCCCCCAGTTCGAGGTTGTCCAGGACGGTCATCCCGTAGAAAAGCTTGCGCCCCTCGGGCGCAAGCGCAACTCCGAGATCGACGATCTCGTAAGCGTTCTTGCGCGCCAGCGGAGCGCCCTCAAACCTTATGTCACCCCCGGCAGGCTTTGAGAGACCGGCAATGGCCCGAAGGATAGTCGTCTTACCGGCGCCGTTGGAGCCGATCAAGGCCACCACCTCTCCCTGCTCAACCGTGAGGCTTACGCCCCACAGCGCCTGAAGGTCCTCGTAGAAAACGTCGATTCCCGCGCACTCAAGCACGACTGGCTCTCCCCAGATAAGCTTCTTTGACCCTCTGGTTGACGACGATGTCCTCCGCCGAGCCCTCGGCTATCTTCTCGCCGGCGTTAAGCACGACGACGTGATCGCAAAGACCCAGAACCGCCTTGATGATGTGTTCCACCATAATGACGGTTACGCCCGAGTCCCTGATCGACCTGATCAACTGCATTGAGCCATGGGTTTCCGTCGGGTTGAGCCCGGCCATGAGTTCGTCGAGGAGTAGCAGTTGGGGTCGGGAAGCCAGCGCCCTTGCCAGCTCGAGCCTTTTGCGATCCACGAGGGTGAGACTCCTGGCAAGGGCGTTCTGTTTCTCCGACAGGCCGACGAAGTCTAGTATCCCGGCGCACTCACGCCGTGCCTCGGCCTGCGTCTTGGCCGGCGAGCATCCGTACAGCCTGCCGACCATAACGTTTTGCAGAGCGGTTAGGTTGGGGAAGGGTTTAACCAACTGAAACGTTCTGGCAATGCCACTGGCGCATATCCTCGGCGGTGTGAGGCCGGTGACGTTCGTGCCCCGGAGTTCGATACGGCCTGAATCAGGCTTGAGGAACCCGGTAATGAGGTTGAACGCCGTGGTCTTGCCCGAGCCATTCGGCCCGATGAGACCAACGATTTCCCCCTCTTCGACGTCCAGGTCGATCTGTTTCACGGCCATCAGGCCGCCGAATGATTTTGATACGTTCGCCAGCGAAAGTAGCTTCACCCGTTAGCGCTCGTTCCAGGGCTTAGCCGGGTAAGCAAACGGCTTGGTGGCCATGTTCGCAGGCCAGACGAGCTCCTGCTTCTGATTCTGCCACTGAGCCAGGATGGTTTGAACGTCGCCGGTCCCGTCGGGGCGGAAGCTAACAGGCCCGACCACCGTGTCCATTTTGAGCGCCGCCATGGCGTTCCTGATCGCCTCGCGGTCCAGCTTGCCGGCCTTCTTGATGGCCTCCGCGGCGATTTGCACGCAGGCGTAAGACGGGCCGGTCAATACGTCGGCCGGGCGGTTGAACTGCGCCTGGAACTTCGCGTTGAGTTCCTTGACCCCCGGGAACTGAGCCCCGTTATGCCAGCCGGCGCCAACCACCGCGTAATCCCCGTCCTGCTTCAGGTTCTGCGCCCACGTCGGACCATCCGGCGCGCGGACGATGAAGTAGTACTTGGCGTTGAAGCCCAGCTCCTTCATCTGCTTGAAGATGGCCATCCCATCGGGCGGGTTAGGCAAAGCCAGGACGGCATCCGCGCCGGCAGACTTGGCCTTGAGGATCATGTCTGAGAAGTCCTTCGATCCAGGAGCATACTCACCAATGAAAGCGATATTCGCTCCGGCCGCCGGTGCCGCTTTCTTCCACTCGTTGGTCATCTCCAAGCCCCAGTCGGTCTTCTCCTGGAAGATAGCGTACTTTGCCGGACGTTGGCCCTGCGGCGCCGAGTTGGCCAGCGCGAAGCTCTCGCGGGCCAGGTCTGGCGACTTAGGGAACGGGGAAAAGAGATACTTGTATCCCTTCTGGTGGATGTCCCAAAGGGCAAAGGCGATGCCCAGGTACGGGGTCTTGTTCTTGTCGGCGATGGCGGCGCCCGCGGCGTGAAGATCGCTTCCGGCTCCCCCTAGATAGACCCATACATTCTCGGAAGAGTTGAGCGTTTCCAGCCTTTGCACCGTCTTGGCCGGATCCGATTCGTCGTCGAGCATCTTCAGCTCAAGTGGAATCTTCTTTCCATACTCAGCGACCTCGACGCCGCCGGCCTTGTTGATGTCTTCCACGGCGAATTCGTATCCGGGTTTCACCTGACTCCCCAGAGCGGCATAGCGGCCGGTCAAAGGCACGACGGCTCCGATCTTGATGGTCTCAGGAGCGCCGGACTTGGCTGCCGCCGGCGTGGACGCCGCCGCCTTGGTCGCCGCCGGCTTGGATTCCGCCGTCGGCTTTGCTTCCGCTGCCGGCTTGGTCTCCTTGGCTGCGGGCGCTTGAGGGGCAGTCGCTGGCGCAGAGCATCCGGCAATCAGCGCCGCAACCACGAGCGTAGCTAGGATCAGAGACAGGACGGGTAGAAACTTCACTGCTTTACCCACTTGGACCACTCCTCCAAATCATTACTTTGTGGTTTCCGCTATCTAGACCCGTTCCGGGGTAGCCGCCTCTGTTCGGCGCATTATATACCTGATGCACTATGCAGTCAACACTTGCACCATTTCGGACTTGCAGTTGTCTCAATAGCACTCGGTTTGGTGAATTCAGGGACCGCTCGAGCCACCCTGTTGCGGCCAATCGAACGTGATATAATTAGGCGCATGGGCAAAGGCCAGGACGGCTCCAGATTGCGGCGCCTGCCTGGCCTTTGCCTGCGGCACCTGGAAGCACGAGGTAGAACTGTGAGTCAAATGGGGCCTCTCCTGGATCTGGCGATCGCGCTGGCGGTGGCGTTGATCGCCGGGGGGATTGCCTTCCGGCTGCGCCAGCCGGTAATCATGGGCTACTTGGTAGCCGGAATCGTGGTCGGCCCGCATGCCCTTGGACTGATCGGAGACGAAGCCCAGGTGCGCAGCCTAGCCGAGATCGGCGTTGCCTTTCTGATGTTTGCGTTGGGGGTGGAGTTCAGCTTCGCTCGTCTGGCACAAGTGCGCTCGGTGGCAATTATTGGAGGCATCGCACAGATAGTCCTGACGGTGCTTGCCGGCGCCGTCGTGGGACTGGCCATTGGCCTGGACAGCACGCAGTCGATCTTCTTCGGCAGCCTCATTTCCCTCTCCAGCACCACGGTCGTCGTAAAAATCCTGTCGGATCGCGCCGAGCTCGACACTCTCCACGGCAAAATCATGACCGGCATACTCATCGTCCAGGACCTCAGCGTCGTGCCGATGATGGTAATCCTCCCGGCCCTGGCAGCACCGGAAACCGGAGCGTTGCTCCTTGGATTGGCAACGGCCATGGCCAAAGCCGCACTCGTGCTCGCGGCCATACTTATTCTGGGAACTTATCTCTTCCCCCGACTGCTCTTTCGCGTGGCTGCCACTCACTCTCGCGAGCTCTTCATACTCACCGTGATCTCTCTAGTCTTAGCAACCGCCATCGGGGCCGCCGCTTTGGGTCTTTCGGTGGCTTTCGGCGCGTTCATCGCCGGCCTGGTTATCAGCGAGTCCTACTTCAGCCACGAGATACTTGACGAACTCCGACCTCTGAGGGACGTATTTGCGACGCTGTTCTTCGTCTCCATCGGCATGCTGGCGAGGCCGCAATTCATAGTGGAGAATCTCAGCATAATAGCAGTTGTCGTGGCGGCGATACTGATCATTAAGTCTATTGTATGCACGGCCGTAACCAAGGCCTTCCCTTACTCCGGAAGAATTGCCATTCTAGTAGGGCTTGGATTGGTGCAAATCGGCGAATTTTCGTTCGTAGTAGCACAGCAGGCATTCTCTCAAGGAGTGCTGAGTGAGTACGTGTACGAGCTGATCCTGGCGGGGGCGCTGATCACCATAGTATTGACGCCTGCGGTCATGAACCTTGATCCCGGCCTGGTCGCTCTCCTCGAGCGCTTTCCCACGCTCTCGTCCCACTTCCTGTATCGCGGGCAGGAAGAGGGAGAACGGGTTCAGCCCGAGCTCACCCAACACGTGGTCATCTGCGGCTACGGTAGAGTCGGCCAGGTTTTGGCCAGGGTGCTAAGAAACAGGAAGTTCAAGTATTTCGTCATCGAGTATGACCCTTACATCATTGAGGAACTCCGGCACGAGGGAATACCGTGCGCCTACGGTGACGCCTCGCATCGAAAGGTCCTGGCCCAATCCAACTTACCCAAGGCCAAGCTCCTGGCCGCCACCGTGCCCGATCCTAACACCGCGAAGCTAATCACCCGCAACGCACTGGAGATCAACCCCAGGCTCGACGTTATTGTGCGAGCGCACCAGACACAAGAAATGGCTTTGCTGCGAGCGGCTGGGGCGACGGAAATCGTCCAACCGGAGTTTGAGGCCAGTTTGGAGATCGTTCGCCACACGCTTCACCGTTTCGGAGTATCCGGCTTGGAGATCCAATCCCTTCTCAGCCACCTGCGCGAGGAGTACTACCACCCCGACGAGCAGTAACAAGCATCCTACCATACGACCTAGTGTCATATCGTCTATTGACGCGGGCCGACTAGTTAAGCTATCATGCGCTTTGTATTCCAAGTGATTGAGTACGCCGTACTTGATCTTCATAGGACGCCGAACATTTCGGAGCGGCGAATAACCGAGCTGAATGGGTTGGGGTTCGGAGGATGTCAGGGGGCAGCGGCGAGGTCACTTGGGTTTTTTTTTGGTTTCACGGGCTAGTTCCCCGGAAATGGAGGTAATTTGATCAGATCAAATTTCTCGGGCTTGACGAGCCCGAACACAGGAATGGCCGGCTACCTGGACCCTTTGGCGGAGAGAATCTCAACATGCCGCAAGGCCATCGTAGCTTCCCTTCTACTACTAATGGCGGCAACCCCCACTGTGTCTAAGGCGGATTCACTCCCCGATTTCGCTGTTCCGAATGGCCACTTCTACACGCAGGCCAACGGCTTTCCGGCCGGTACCAGCTTGAAAGGTTATGCCATAACCGATGAGGATGGAATTCCCTTCTGGACCGAGTTCAAGAGCTTTGGAGGAATCGATACTTTAGGATACCCGGTTTCTCGGAGATTCACTCAGGAGGGCAAGGTCTTCCAGCTAACGCAAAGAGTCGCACTCGAGTACGACCCTCGCCAAGATCGCGTCACTACCGTCACTTTCTTCGATCTGCTTAGCGAGGCCGGCCGCGATGGGTGGCTGAAAGAGAGCAAGCACATACCTCCGCCTCTCAGCACTTCGAGAACCCGCTTGGTCTCAGGAACGCCAAGAGAGCCTCAAGCATTCTTGGGGCTAATGGATCAAAGCCCTCAGATCAGGCAATACTACGAGTCCAACAGTAAGGCCCCGGCGTTGCTCGGTCTGCCGAAGTCAAATCTCTACCAGACAGATCAATATGCCGTGATGCGCTTCCAGAAAGGAGCTCTGCAGATTTGGAAAGTGGACACCGCCTGGGCCCGCGCCGGGGATATCTCGCTCGTTAACGCCGGATCTCTGCTCGAAGAAAGTGGACTGCTACCTGCAGCGCACCTGGCGCCACAGGACCCCCCTGAAGGGGCGCTGGAGCGCGCCATAACAGTTTCACGGGCACAGGAGGTGCGAAGAGGCCTGGCGACGTGGTACGGATCGGACTTTCATGGCTCCGAGATGCGCAACGGCGAGACTTACGACATGTATGACCCCACGATTACCGCCGCCAACGTCTATCCTCTTGGCACGTGGCTCAGGGTTACATCTGTTTCCACCGGCGACAGCGTAGACGTCAGAGTGACCGACACGGGAGCCTTTCGCCATCCGATCATCGTGGACCTCAGCTGGGCCGCGTTTGGCAAGCTGGCGGACCGCGACGAGGGAACCATACAAGTGACCGTGGAGCGGATTGACCCGAGATAGGGCATCGGTCACCGCCGGTCTCCCTATAGCAGCATATACTTGCGCCAAACAGCCGAAAGTGAGATCATTATCACCAACCAGCCTGGTGAGTAAATGAGGAGAGGGAGGATGGAGGCAAAGACCAAGGTCGACGCCGAGCGTTTCGGGAACGGGCTAACTTACGAGCAGTACGTAGCGTCGATCGAAAACAATCGCGAGGATTTCCAGAAACACTACGACAGCGTGCAACTGTCACCGTCAGAGCGCGAGTTCTTCGCCGGATTAGGGTCGAAACTGGGCACCAGGATCAAGTTCCTCGCCCTCGCCGAGGATTGGTGCCCGGATGTGGCTCGAGGCCTGCCGGTAGCCGCGAGGATAGCAGAGGCATCGCCGGATATCGAACTTCGTGTGTTTCCGCGCGATGAGAACCTCGACATTATGGATCAGTTTTTGCATCAGGGGCAGTTCCGCTCGATTCCCACCTTCGTGTTCTTCGATGAGAAGTTCAATGTGCTAGGCCGGTGGGCAGAGCGCCCAGCTTCCGCCAACGCCATTGCGCGCGAGGTTCAGGAGATGCAGGTACAGCAGAACCTGCCAGAGCTAGAGGCCAGGAAATTGCGCCGCCAGAAAATGGCGGAGGTTTACGCCAGCAAGCTGGCGCCCGAAATAGTCCGAGAGATCAAGGAGGTTCTGAGCTCCAAGTGACAGACGAAGTACTTCTCGGCCAGATAGTCTCTCGGGTCAACTCATTTGCGAGCGAACGCGGATACAAGTTCTCACGGGCAAAGGATCGTATTCTAAAGGAACTGGTCAGGATGCACCAGTTGTCCGGCGATTACTACTGCCCGTGCCAGCCCGAGAGCACCGCGGCGACCGTATGCGTGTGTGACGAGGTTCGCCTCGGAAGCTACGTCGACCTGATGGGCAAGTGCCACTGCAACCTGTTCACCACAGGGGAGTAGCTCGCCAGATTTTCACTCAAAGCTTGCGGCTGTCCATAAGCCCTTTATTCAAAGAAGCTCACGAGGGTTAGTATCCCTATTCATATGCTATAATAGATATAAGACCATTGGCTGGAAGCTGAGCTGGGACAGGTCCTCTTCCGAGAGGTTGAAGGGCAGAGGCTAGCGTTTCTTCACTGCTTTCTTCGGGAGGGGCTGGCGCCGACGCGTCCAGCCTTCTGTTTTATGCTGGGAAATGGGGCTGCAACCATGCCAATCTGTTGAGGAGACTTAGATGCAGGATGTAATTACCTCGGCGCTGAGAGGCAAACGAGCCGACTACGTCGAAGTGCACGTCGAGGAAAGAGAAGCGAGCCGTCTTTCCTTTCGCGCTCGGGAGCTCGAGGAGATCAGCAAGACCAGCGACCTGGGCGGCAACGTCAGAGCACTGGTGAAGGGCGGATGGGGTTTTTCCTCGTTTAACGACCTGACCAAGCTAGGCGGAATGGTAGACCTGGCAATCGAGCACGCTCGGACGGCTCAAGGTGCAAAAAGCGAGCTCGCGGAGGTTGCACCGGTTGTCGACATCGTGCCGGTAGATGTGAGGAAGGATCCAAGGACCGTGCCGCTGGCGGACAAGAAGAGACTAATTGAGGACTACAACGAAGTCCTCTGGAGCGCGGGCCCCGGCATCCAGACTACGCGCACTTCCTACTATGATTCTTTTTCCAAGACCTATTTCGCCAACAGTCGGGGGAGTTATATCGAGCAGGGCAAGTTCGAAATCGGGGCCTCGTTCCTCGCGTTGGCCAGAGAAGGCGACAACGTTCAGCAAGGGCATTATGGCACAGGAAGCGCGAACGACTATGGTGCCGTAGAGGGGCTTCACGGCGAGGTAGAGAAGGCAGCGAAGCGAGCCATAAGCCTGCTCTCGGCGAAGCCGGTCAAAGGCGGGGAGTACACGGTCGTCTTGGACCAGAGACTGGCCGGAGTATTCGCCCACGAGGCCTTCGGGCACCTATCCGAAGCGGACCACGTGTACGAGAATCCCAAGCTGAAGGAGGTGCTGGTGTTGGGTCGCACCTTTGGCCGGCCTATCCTGAACATTTTTGATGGGGCCGCCGTCGATTCCAGTGGGCTAAGGGGCTCGTACAAGTATGACTGGGAAGGCACGCCCGCGCAGAAGACGTATTTGATCAAGGATGGAATCCTCGTTGGCCGTCTTCATTCCTTGGAGACCGCGGCGATAATGAACGAGCGCCCTACCGGCAACGCACGGGCGATCAGCTACCGCTACCAGCCGATCGTACGGATGACAAACACGGGAATCGAGCCCGGCACCACCACATTTGAAGACATGATCGCCGATATTAAGGAAGGCGTTTACGCCAAGGGTAGCTTCGGGGGAGAAACGGGAATAGAGATGTTCACCTTTTCGGCCGAAGAGGCGTACATGATTCGCGACGGGCAACTAGCCGAGCTGGTGCGAGGTGTGCTTCTGTCCGGCAATGTTTTTGACACCCTGATGAACATCGAGGCCATCGGCGACGACCTGGTGTGGCAGAACAGTGGTGGCTGCGGTAAAGGGGGACAATCACCATTACCAGTATCCATGGGAAGCCCGCACATCAGGATATCCAGGTGCGTTGTAGGAGGTCGCTGATGGAACAACTACTCGCTCTAGCTATGCGCGCCGCCGACGAAGCTGAGGTCTATCAGGAAATCAGCTCGGGCACACCCGTTTCCTTCGAATCGAACCGACTGAAGATGCTCCAGACTAAGGAGACGCGAGGAATGGCGCTGCGAATTATCCGCAACGGACGGATCGGTTTCTCCAGCAGCACCAATCTTATGGACCCCAAAGCACTGGTCGACAGTGCGCTGGCGGTATCTGAGTTTGGCGCGGAAGCGAAATTCGGCCTTCCCAATTCGAGCATAAGCCGCGAAGTTCAAGTGTACGACCCGATCGTTGAGGGCGTCTCGGTGGAGACGATGATCGCTATGGGTCAATCGATGGTCGACATGCTTCGCGGGTATAATCCCGACATTCTTTGCGATGCCGGAGTTAGCCGGAGTTCGGCCACCGTACGCATCGTCAACTCGGCCGGCACAGACCTGTCGTACGAAAAAACGGTAATGGCCGGGTCTATTCACGGCAATCTGGTTCGAGGAACCGACATGCTCGACATTTACGATTCCAAGGTGACCTGCGGAATGGTTGCGTCTTACGACGAGATCGCGCAAGAGGTGATCAAGAAGTTCGAACTGGCTGCGCGGACGGCCGACGTTACCACCAAGCCTATGCCGGTCATCTTCACTCCAAAAGGCGCCTCCGCGACGCTCCTACTCCCTCTACAATCAGCTTTCAGCGGCAAGAGCGTGCTGCAAGGGGCTTCTCCTATCGGAGACAAGCTCAACCAGAAGGCCTTTGATGAACGCTTTTCCATCTACGACGACGCGACGATTGATCTCGCGCCGGGATCTGCCATTTGCGACGACGAGGGCGTGCCGACCCGCCGAACTTCATTAGCGGAGAAAGGCATCGTACGCAATTTCTACTACGATCTACAAACGGCCGGGCTGGCGGGTAGGAAGAGCACCGGAAACGGCTATCGATCACTTGCTACCATGCCTTCGCCGGCATTGAGCACGCTGATCTTCGAGCCGGGGGACACGGAGTACGAGGACATGATCGCCGACATCAAAGAGGGCATAGTGGTGGAGCAGGTAATGGGAGCCTGGGCAGGCAACGTGCTGTCAGGGGATTTCTCAGCCAACGTGTACTTGGGCTACAAGATAGAGAATGGTACAATTGTTGGTAGGGTTAAGAATACTATGGTAGCCGGCAACGTGTTCGAGATCTTCAAGAACAATCTCGTGGCCCTGGGTGCGCGATCGGTCTGGGTAGGGGGCACGCTGAAGATCCCGGCCATGTATTTTCATTCCCTAAGTATCTCGACTAAACAATGATGACGAGAATGATGATTTGATCGACAGGAAGTTTCGATGAGTTCAGAGTTGGAGAAATACCTGCGAAGCCTGATGGAGAACAACACTGGAATATCGATGAGCGGATTGGAGCGGCTGTCCGGGTTGTTTCCCGAGCAACTGCGACAGTTCAAGCGCGCCTGGCCGCAGATCTCACTCGAGCGGCGGCGTAGGATAGTGCGATCGCTGGCGGAGCTGACGGAAGATAACGTGGAGTTTGACTTCAACTCAGTCTTCAGGGCATGCCTAGAAGACCCCGATGAGGAGGTTCGCGCCGAAGCGATTGCGGGACTGTGGGAAGACGATTCGGCGGAAACCGGCCTAGTTCTGGTTAAGAAGCTACAGTCCGATTCTTCAGCAAAGGTTCGCGCAGCGGCTGCGGCGGCACTGGGGACATTCACCTATCTCGCCGAGATGGGCAAGCTAAATCCGCGCGTCTCCAAGACGATAAGAGACGCCCTCGTATCAGCCATTTATGACGAGACCGAGGCCATCGAGGTGCGCCGCCGCGCGGTCGAAGGAATCTCCTACCTCAACGAGGAACCTGTATCTTCATTGATCCAGTGGGCCTACCGCCATCCCGACCCCAAGATGCGGGCCAGCGCGGTGTTTGCGATGGGCAGAAACTGCGACATGAAGTGGCTGCCGGTCATCCAGGATGAGATGAGTAGTTCAAGCGCGGAGATGCGCTACGAAGCGGCTAGGGCGTGCGGAGAACTGGAGAGCAAGGAGTGCGCCCCACAGCTGGTGGCTTTGACCCGCGACGCCGACCGCGAAGTGCAAATTGCCGCGATAATTTCCCTGGGCCAGGTAGGGGGAAAGCTGGCAAAGCAGGCGCTGCAGAAGATACTCGAAGGTGGAGATGAGACCTTGCAGGAGATTGCCGAGCAGTCCTTGGAAGAGGTGAAGTTCCGCGAAGACCCGTTGGGATTTACGCAGCCGTTCTAGCTAGATAGCTCGGCTGATAAAAAACAGCACCACGCCCCCAACTGAAACTCCCCCGGCCTCTATGAGAACCCGGCGCATCAGGTCGGAAACGATGGACTGCAGGAGCGGGGCCATGATCGATACGATCTCCTTCGGCGTGTTGGGGTCCTGGCCAAGCTTGGCCAGGAGATCTCCGGCCAGCGTCGGTATCGCCGCCGCGAACAAGAGCCCTGCGATTCCGCCCACTATTAGCGTTGCGCCTGCCCATCCCACCCCCGAATTGAAGGAATTGCCCCCCAGGGCACCTACAAGGATCAGCACCACAAATAGTAGCGCATACAGGAATGTTGCCCCTATGGCGAAATCGCTCAGGATCCTGCGCGGGGTCTCCAGTCTCGACCTCAATCGATCCACTCCCCCGATCGATTCGGCGAATTGACTTGTCAGATCGATACTATCAGGTAGGTTCTCAGATGCTTTTCTCAACTCGGTCGCTGCCAGAACTCGGAACTGCGCCCTAAAAGCCTCGACGCCAACTCCAGGGGGTATGCAGGTTGGAAAACCTTGCGGGAGGGGGGAAGCGAGGGAAAACGGCTCGGAGCAGGGGGGCAGGTCTGCCAGTTTCTTCTCCAGGACTGTGACTACCTCGTCGGGAATTCGCTGCCTTATCTCTTTCAAAGGGACCACAATTTGGAAAGCGTCCTGCGACGACGTCAGACCGGCAAAGACCTCGTCGATGATCTTCTCAGTTTGAGCCCGCACAAATGACTCGGGAACAAGGCGCTTCATCAGTTCGCCGATGTCCTCTTTAGTGAGAGGCAAGTCCTTCGGAGGCTCGATTTCGTCGACCAGCGAGGGGAGAAGCTCGGCGTAGGCCCTGGAATAGGTGTCCGTCTTGACCAACTGCTGCTTGTAGAAGTCCGGCGCCAGAAGGAGCCCTTGCGCCGCCAGCACCAAGAGGGCTACAGGAAGAAGGACGACGAACATTAGGCCGAGTATTACTGCGAGGAACCGCTTAAGCCCACCCAAGGCACCACCTCATCCGGTTTGAAGCAAAAATAGCACGGTCAAAAGAGATGGTCACTATCCCGCTTGAGACTGTTTTTGCCCGATGTCGTCGGCGTCGCCGTTGACCGAGTGGCGGCTGACGCGCACCTTCTTAATGCGGCGTCCTTCCACATCGAGGACGCATATGGTTACACCATCCACGTTCACCTCATCCCCCACCTTGGGCATAGTGCCGAGGCGCGTATAAACGAGGCCGCCGATGGTATCAAAATCATCTGCCTCGAGCCGCAGATCGAGCGTGTCGTTTACGTCGTCGATAGTGACCGTGGCCTCAAAGATAGCCTGCCCATCGCCCAGATCGACGATCTTGGCCTCTTCTATGTCGTACTCGTCCTGAATCTCGCCGACGATCTCCTCGAGCAGGTCCTCGATGGTCACGAGGCCGGCCGTGCCGCCGTACTCGTCCACGACGATTGCGATATGCACCTTACGCTGCTGCAGCTCGTGGAGCAGCTCGTCTATCTTTTTGGACTCAGGGATAAAGTAGGCCGGGCGCACCAGCCCGCGGACCGGCATATCCACCTTGCTGTCCTTCAAGTGCTTGAGGAGGTCTTTGGCATAGAGCACGCCCACAATATTGTCGATGTTCTCCTCGTAAACGGGAATGCGCGAGTAACCTTCTTCCACGATGAGGTCGACGGCATCCAGAACGCTGGACCCGGCCTCCAGGCCGTGAATGTCTATTCGCGGAACCATTATCTCCCGGGCGGTGGTGTCCTCCATGTCGAAGATGCCGTGGATCATCTCCCGCTCATCTTCTTCGAGGATGCCTTGCTCCTCCCCCACGCTCACCAGTATGCGCAGCTCCTCTTCCGTAACCAGGGGACCCTCGGGAACGTGCTTGGCCCCCACAAGACGTTCCAAGACGATGGCGAGGCCTCCGAGAAGCCTGATGAGCGGCGAGAGGATGAAGGCCATGACCTCCAACGGCCGAGCGACCACTATCGTCGCCCGCTCGGGGTGGTGCACGGCGATCAGCTTGGGCACAACCTGAGAAAATAGAAGTACAGCCGCAAACGTCGCCAGAATACCCACCGCCGGAGCCAATCCCCCACCGAAGTTATGCAGCACAAAAAGCGTAGCCGCACCGGCCGCTACGATCAAGGCCACGTTGTTCAAGATGATGATGGTCGAAGCCAAGACGAGAGGACGGCGCAGAAAGCCCTCGACGGCCTCGGCTCGCGGCACCCCGTCGTCAATCAGGCGCTGTAATTTTGCCCGGCTAATGGATTTCAGTGCGGTATCGGAAATCGAGGCAAACGCAGCAAGCAGGAGAGCAACAATTACAATTCCAATTTCGAGCCAACTATCAGGATCCAATGCGCATCAACTCCCGACCGGCCGGCCATTCTTCCTGACTTTTCGCACAACCCGGGCCGGTGCACCCACTGCTACGGTCTCCGCCGGAATATCTCGGGTCACTACCGATCCGGCTCCCGTCACGGCATCGTGGCCTACTTTCACCGGGGCGACCAGCATCGTGTCGCTGCCAAGCGCGACGTGATCCTCAAGGATGGTCTTGCCCTTGGACTTGGTCTCCGAATCGTAGTTGCAGGTGATCGTTCCCGCCCCTACGTTCACATCGCAGCCAACCTCGGCATCACCCAGGTAGCTAAAGTGTCCCATCTTGGTCCGCTCTCCCAGCCGCGAGTTCTTGATCTCGGCAAAGTTTCCAAGATGAACATCACCGGCAAGTTGCGCGCCAGCGCGAACGTGTGAGAACGGCCCGACGGTCACCCGATCACCCACAATGCAATCCTCCATTACGGAAGCCATGATACTGCAGTCGGAGCCCACGGCGCAGTTCCGAAGCACGGTATTGGGGCCGATGACGCATCTTTCACCAATCCTGGTTTGACCTTCCAGGATAGTGCCGGGGTAAATCACCGAATCCGGTCCGACTTCGACTCCCCCGTCGACATAGACGTGCGCAGGATCAATCAAAGTAACCCCCGATAGCATGAGCTTTCGCCGGATCCTCTCGCGGAGCACAGCCTCGGCCTCGGCCAGTTGAACGCGGTTGTTGATGCCAATCACTTCCCGAACGTCGTCCACCGTGATGGCACCAATCGCCCTACCCTGTTCGGCGGCCAAAGCCACCACGTCCGTCAGGTAATACTCTCCCTTTTCGCTCAACTGAAGCAAGTTAACGTTCTTCCACAGCCACTCGGCGTCAAAGCAGTAGAATCCGCTGTTGATCTCGCGAATCGCTCGTTCCTCGGGGCTCGCCGCCCGATCCTCCACGATGCCGACGATCGACTCGCCTTTCCGTAGGACTCTACCGTATCCGGTAGGGTCCTGGGCCAGGGCCGAAAGCATCGCCACGGTGGCGCCGCTCTCCAGTTGAAGGTCTCTCAGCCGACGCAGCGTCGCTGCCGTTATCAAGGGAGCATCGCCGCACAGGACCAGCACGTCATCGAACCGGCCTTGAAGGGCCTCTCGCGCCTGCATCACGGCGTGGCCGGTACCCAATTGCTCGCGTTGCTCTACGTACTCGACCCGATCACCGAGAGCCTGCCGTACCTGGTCGGCCTCGTGGCCCACCACCAGCACGCTCTTGTCTACCCCCATAGAGAACAGGGCATCGAGCACGTGAAGCACCATCGGCTTCCCGGCCACGGGATGAAGCACCTTATTGATCTTGGTTTTCATTCGCGTCCCCTGGCCGGCGGCCAGGATAATCGCCGCTAACGTTCTCACTATCCCTCGAAAAAACAAAAAACAATGACCGAGATATTATGGCGGGGCCTGATGCAGCCTAACTCAGGCAGCAGCGGGAGGCAGTCATCTCAATCATTGTTGAATTCAATGCATATAGACGGATCGTCTGAGGATGCACCCTCCAGAATGCCCGTCACCTGTACCTCGTTCTGGTCATTTGAGCCGACCTCAAGCTCAAGCGATAGCCCAACGCCGACGTTCTAATCCGACGTAAATAGTACCCGATTCGGCCTATTACTGTCAAGTAGAACCGGAGCTTAGGGTTACCCATTTCTTGTCAGCAGCCTATCGTGCCGAGCCACTAACGTGGGATTAAGCAGTTAGCCTTTCGGCAAATCACTGCGGAGAAAGGCTCAAGACCGCTGCACAACTGCGAATTAGCGCCTACAAGGCCGTGCAGTTTGACAGAAAATGGGTAACCCTAAGGAACCGGAGGGGGCTACGGGTCGAAGTCGATCCGGATGGATTCCGGTTCCCGCAGACTGGTAGTAGTGGTCAGCTCAACTTGTGCGTCCAGGTCCATCAGCAGGACGCAGAGGGCTCGAGCATCCTCTTCCTTCCGGAGGAGGGTGTACAGGGTGGGACCAGAGCCGGAGAGGAGCACATGATTTGCTCCTTCCTGGAGCACGCGCTCCCAGCAGGCCCGTACCGCCGGGCTCTCGTCGAGCAGAATGGGAAGAAAGGCATTCGCAAGAAGCGAGTAATCGAACGGTTCTCCCCGCCTAAGCCGGTCGGCTAGCCGAAGAGTTCTTTCGCCCGACGAGTAGTGGGCGGGGGTAACTTTGGAGTACAGAGCACGGGTCTTCTCCGCCAGCTCGACGCGCGGGGTGACGAGCACCACCCAGTGGAAAGGGAAAGGAGGGAGAGGGGTTACCGTCTCACCTCGGCCTTCGACCAGCGCAGTACCCCCGTGGAAGAAGAACGGAACGTCGGAGCCCAGCCTGGAGCCCAGCTCTATCAACTGATCGACCGACAGGCCGAGATTCCAAAGCTCGTCGAGCGCCCGGAGCGCAGCGGCGCAATCGCTGCTTCCTCCGCCCAAGCCGGCGGCGAGGGGGATTCTCTTCTTCAAATCCACGGCCGCTCCCTTCGACACGCCAAGCTCGTTGTGCAGAAGCCTGGCCGCTCGAAAAATCAGATTGTCCTCCGTCTCCAGTTCAGCCACATTGGAACGCAAGAACAGATTCTTCGCCGGGGTGAACGTTAGCTGGTCGTGCAGGGCGAGCGCCTGCATGAGCGAGGCGATTTCGTGGTACCCATCGGGCCGCTTGCCCAGAATTTCGAGGGTCAGGTTTATCTTGGCATGCGCGCTGCAGGTGATAGTGGAGGAGGTCACAGGTGCCCCCTTTGCTCCATTTCTCTGCAAATGCGGGCCCAGTCTTCCAGGCTCAAGGTCTGAGCCCGCCGCTTCTCGTCGATACCGGCGCCCCGCAAAATGTCGACGGCCGCATTTGGTGGCAGCCAGATGGTCTGGGCCAGAGCATTATGCAGCTGCTTGCGTGGCTGGGAAAAGCCGGCGTGCACCACCCGAAAGAACTTCTCCGGGGGAACGTCCACCGCCGGGCGCTCGAACACACGGATTCTGACCACGGCGGAATCGACCTTGGGAGGGGGATAGAATGCGCCCGCCGGAACGGTAAAGAGCAAGGTCGGCTCGCCGTAATACTGCACGCTCACGGCCAGCACGCTCATTGCGCCGGGCTTGGCCACCATTCGCTGCGCTACCTCCTTCTGCACCATCACCACCATCGTCTCCGGCCGGGCATCAGCTTCCAGGAAATGCCTAAGACTGGGAGAGGTGATGTAGTAGGGCAGGTTGGCCACCAGCTTATAGCGCAGGTCTTCGACGTGCTGCGCGGGATCGAACTTCAGCACGTCCTCGGTGATAATCTCCACGTTGGAAAAACCGATCAGCGTTTTCGCCAGCGCGGCAGCCAGTCCCCTATCGAGCTCGACGGCGACCACCCGCGAAGCTCGCTTGGCCAGTTCTTTGGTGAGCACACCCAAGCCGGGACCAACCTCCACCACGCTGTCACGAAACCGCAAGTCAGCGGCCTGGATTATCTTCGATAGAACTTCCTCGTCCACCAAGAAATTCTGCCCCATTTGCTTTTGCGGGCGTAGTCCGAGGTGATGCAGCAGATCTCTGACGGAAGGTGGCGCCTTGGAGATGTCAAACGAGCGAAAATGGTGTTGACCCTGTCTGGACGCGCGCGCCTTTCTCGGTTGGCCAGGAGATCGGCCACCCCGAAGGCGAGCCTTTTGCTTGGGGTCGCGCGAAGGTGGTTTATCCACTATACAAAGAAAGGCCAGTTTACCTAGCCCTTCCCCTGCTTCGTAAGAGATGTTTCGGCCGTGCACCCACCGTCGATCTTGTCTCACGACCTGCCAATGCCAGCCAACTCAGGCCAGGCTACCCTACGGCACCCAGAAGTAACCACTTACCGTTGCTTTCTTCCGAACCTGGCGGGGTTCGTAGGCTTCTGCCGCGTAGGACCCAGCCATCAACGCCGCTTAGCACCAACAGAATCGCAAGAACAGGGACCTCGGGTGGGAATTCAACCCCGCTGTAGCGGTTTGCGGGTACAGGGCACCGCTAGTTCCCCGTCTAGCACGACCAGATTAATGTTATCAGATAACAGGGTGCAGGCGCAAGACCTGGGCACGCGTGGGGACGTTCAATTGAACGCCCCTACCAGTGGACCGACCGGTTAGATACTTACTAACCGCCATAGTGCATTTTCTTGCTCATGCTGCTAAAATAAGGCCATCAAGACCAGAGGACTAGTCGAATCAATGGGGAAAAACAGTGACAATCCTGCGTAGATTTGCCGGCCAGCATCCGATGATACTCGCGTGGGCAGCCCTGGCCATCGCCATGGTGGCTATCCTGCTCTGGGCATCCAAGGACGTTGGACTCCTTCCCTCGCAACTGGCGGCCCTGGTGGTAGCCACCATTTCGCTGGCAGGAGCGTGCGTCTGGATCATAAACTGGGAATAGGAGGGCAGTTCCCGCCTTAACCCTCGATCTTGTCGACACGATACTGGATTAGCCCCGCGGGAGCCGCCACCTCTATGATGTCGCCGGGCGCGCGATCTATCAATGCCTTGCCTACCGGAGAGACGATCGATATCTTGCCCGCTCTGGGGTCCGCCTCGCTCGAACCGACCAGCGTATACGTTAACGTCTCGTCGTAAGCCAGGTCGTGCAATACGACCGTACTGCCGATTGACACCCTACCAGAAGGGTGGTTGTTCCCATCGATGATCGTGGCGTTCGCCAGAACTCTCTCCAGGTATCGTATTCTAGACTCGACGTGAGCCTGATGCTGTTTAGCCGCATCGTAAGGAGCGTTTTCTCGGATGTCCCTGTCCATTCGGGCTTCCAGGAGCTCCTCCGCGACTTGAGGCCTGACATCGTTGATGAGGTGGTCGAGCTCCGCCTTGGCTTGTTGGAAACCCTCCTTGGTCAGTTGAACCTCTTCTACGTCTTTTTTCTCGTGTCGCGACGAGGATCCGTTTTTCTCGCGCTTACTAGCGACCCTCTTCAATTTTATCAGTTTGGCGATGCTATCGGCGATATACCCCTTCTTCTGGGCATAGTTCACGAACGACTTTAGCGGCTCCAGGTGCCGAGCCAGGTCCGCTCCGCTGCGCACCAGCTGTTCCTGATAGGTTTCCAGGGTAATCCCTGTAATCTGATCGACGCCGAGATTGGGGCCGAACCAGCGGGCAAAGCGGCCCAATTCTTGCTGCTGGCCTGCCCTCTGATCGACCGGTAGGCCGGCAACGTATTCGGCGATGGCATCGGTGATAGTAAGTGAATCCTCCAAGACAATCCTCCCCATAACGTCTGTCACACTTTTGCTTTCTTGGTTGGCATTTTTGTTCTCCCGTTCTCGCTCACGAAAATCTGCTGCAGATGGCGATACACGTCCGGCGACATTTTGTTCCTGCCCAGAGGCGTTCGGACGCTGGCCTTCAGGTCTTTGGGCACCACGCTGGGCACGATGGGATTGGTTACTTTCAAGTCCGCACGGGGGTGCACGAAGACCACGACGCCTTCCACCGGAACCTGGCGCGCAGCATCCGCCCCCATTCGCTCCGACAGCCAGGCGTAGATGCGATCGATCGCCGCTTGAGTCGATTTGGTGGGATTGCCCAGTTGACCCTCGGTAAAGCCTCTCAGCCAAGCGAGCATGCCCCTTTTCCTTCGCCACTTGTCCCCTTCGCACACGATCTCGCCGTCATTGTGCCTCGTCTCGATGTGGAACACTCCAAATGGAGAGAGGAGAACGTGTGACGAGGGGAGCTCGGAGGAGTAGTTGACCAGGACGTACTTCTGATCCAAACCTTTGAGGGAGTTGGTGAGAACCTCGTCCACGGTCGGGCGCGTGCCCCAACGTATGGCGTTGTATCTTCCAAAATTGAAGGCAAACAAGCCAACTATGAGGAACACATAGGAAGCAGCGATGTACTGGAGGTTAAACGATGCGACGAATCCTGCGCCCATAGCGGCGAGGCCGAGAACTGTGCCCAGTTTCCCTATCCTGGCTCGTCTATTGATGAAATCCTGATTTGTTACGACCTGCAAGCAAATCTCCTTGCTAGTAAGCTCTACTACGTAACCCCGCGGCCGTCATCCATGCCGACCCCTGGCGCCAGCATTAGGGTTCGAACCTGCGAACTATCAGAGACGCGTTCTGTCCTCCGAAGCCAAACGAATTGGACATTGCGACCTCAACTTGGGTTTCTCGGGCCACATTGGGCACGTAGTCCAGATCGCAGGCTGGATCGGGTGTTTCGTAGTTTATGGTCGGATGTACAACCCCATCAAGTATCGTCTTGACGCAGGCGATCATTTCCACCCCGCCGGCCGCTCCAATAGGGTGGCCAATCATCGACTTGGTCGAATTGACCATCAGCTTGCCCGCGTGCTCGCCAAAGACCTTCTTGAGACCCACGGTTTCGGCCGCGTCTCCCGCTTCGGTCGAGGTCGCGTGTGCGTTGACGTAGTATATCTCGTCCGGACTGATGCCCGCATCCCTTAGAGAACGCCTCATAGCCTCCGAGATCCCCATCGCTTCCGGCTCTGGGGCGACGACGTGGTAAGCGTCGCCGGTGGCACCGTAGCCGACTATCTCCGCCAGGATGTTGGCATCACGACGCAAGGCGTGTTCCAGGCTTTCTATCACCAAGGCACCCGCCGCCTCGGCGGGAACAAAGCCGTCGCGGTTAAGGTCAAAAGGACGGCTGGCTTTCTCGGGCTCGTCGTTGCGCTGGCTCAGCGCCTTGATCACGCAGAAGGCGGCCATGCCCAGGGCGCAGATGGATGCCTCTGCACCGCCGGTTATCATGGCGTTCGCCGCGCCTCGCCTGATAACCTCGACGGCTTCCCCGATCGCGTGCCCTCCACTGGCGCAAGCCGTAACGATGCTGGTGTTGTACCCCTTGGCGCCGAACATCCGACTGACCTGAGCCGAAGCCATATTGGGCAGCATCATGGGCAAGAAGAAAGGATTCACCTTCATTCCACCGCGGTCGATAAGTACTTTGCATTCCTTTTCTGTGGTGGTGAGGCTGCCAATGCCACTGCCAACGATAACGCCCACGTCGTGGGCGTTGGAATCATCGACCTTCAGACCGGATTGGTCCAGTGCCATTCGCGAGGCCGCGATGGCGAACTGGAGCACACGGGACATGCGCCGAGCCTCCTTGGGCTCGATAAAGTTGAGGGGGTCGAAGCCCTTGACTTCGCCGGCAATCCTGGTCGGGAAACCGCCGGCGTCGAACTGGGTAATCAGCGCGCAGCCGGATACGCCGGCTTTGAGGTTGCTCCAAAACTCCTCGACACATAGGCCCACCGGAGTCACCGCACCCATACCCGTTATAACCACTCGGTGGCGAGTGACCGGCCGGCGTGTAATTATCGTTGGACCGAATTGGCTTTGTTCGGAACCTTTCGTATCCCCTGCCTTCCGCTCAGACGAAAGCATTTACCCCTCCAGTTTGAACCCCGTTCTTAATAGCCTCAACGATGTCTTCCTGAGCAGCCTGGCGGGCAACCCTGATCGCATGTCTGATAGCTTTGGCGTTACTTCTTCCATGGGCAATTATACAGACTCCGTCTACGCCAAGCAAAGTCGCACCGCCGAAGCCCGCGTAGTCGAGTCTATCTCTTATCCGGCGCAGATTCGGCAGCAGCCCTAGAGCCAGGAGCTTCGACCTCCATCCGCTGGCAAGCTCGTCCTTAATGATAGCAAAAATGAAGTCGGCCAGACCTTCGGTCAGCTTGATGGCAACGTTGCCGACAAACCCATCGCACACCACCACATCCGCGATTCCCGATGGGACATCCTTTCCTTCGACGTTGCCCACGAAGTTGACCTTGCTCTTTTTCAACAGGTCGTACGCTTCGGAAACCATCTGGTTGCCTTTGGACTCCTCCTCGCCGATGTTTAGCAGTCCAACCCGGGGATTATCAATGTCGAATACCTTCGACATATACAGGCTGCCCATCATGGCGAACTGCGAGAGGTAGGAGGGCTTGCAATCGACGTTGGCGCCAATATCGGCAATGATCGCCTTCCCGGTTTTGGTAGGCAGCACGATCCCGAGGGTGGGACGTTCTATGCCCTTGATACGACCGAGGGTAAACAAAGCGGTAGCCATCACGGCACCGGTGTTACCGGCGGACACGAAGGCATTGGCCTTTCCCTCGCGGACCAGGCCCAGGCCCACGGAGATTGAGGAGTCTCGCTTATTGCGGGCCACCACAGACGGGCTCTCGTGCATTTCCACGACCTGTTCGGCGTGCAGCAAACTGATCCGGGGATCCCTGCAACCGAGCGTGGCAAGTCCATCCTCAATTTGCTGCCGGCGCCCTACCAGTATCGCCTCAACCCCATACTCGGCCACGGCTTCCACCGTGCCCTTGAGTATCTCGCCGGGCGCAAAGTCTCCCCCCATAGCATCGACGACAATTTTCATCTGCGCGGATCCTCATTAATAGCCGACCTGGCGGTCGAGAAGACCAAGATAGAGGAAGGTATCATCAGCTCATCCCATCTGCGAATTATAACACATCTTGAGCGGGTAAGATACGAGAATGTAGTAAACCTGAAATTGCACCATAAGAGCAAGCATTCGTACTTGGGATCGTAGGATCGAGGGTTGTGAAATGAGGTCCTCCCGGTTAGGATAGGAACGCCGCAAAACGTCCCATGTGACTCTTTGCCGGGAGGTG
>JAMDCE010000085.1:4591-6250 GCA_023489135.1 Chloroflexota bacterium | reverse complement strand
CATGTTACATTATCTGCAGAGTACAGATATCTGGGGTTTTTCCGGTTGGCTTCTTTGGAATTCTTCGTAGACGAGATCGATCGCCTATCCCGGCGGCTAATGCGCAATCTGGAGTGTTGCGACAGGATGCTGGTTTCCTGCTGCAACATCACGGCGTCGCAGGCCTATTCTCTCCTCGCCTTGCACGAGAGCGGCATGCAAACGATGAACGAGCTGGCCACGGAGATGAGACTCCACGGCACGACGATGACGCGCATGGTGGATTCTCTGGTCGAGAAAGGTCTGGCCGAGCGGAGACAGGACCCGGAAGACCGGCGCATCGTTCGCGTCACGGTCAGCGCTCGTGGCCAGCAAACCGTGGATGAGCTTCAGCGTTGCAAGAGCGAGTTTCTCGCCGCTGCCTTCGCCGGGTTGGCGGACGGCGAGCGCGAGGCCATACTCAAGGGCCTGCGGCGGCTAACGGAGACGGCGGAGGAAATGGGTGCTCGTTGCTGCACCTGTTAGTGTGCCGCCTGGTTTGGAGAATCGGTGACGAAGAAATACCGCAAGCGCACATCCGAAGAGATCGCTTTCGAGCGTGAGGTAGCGCACGCTCTGGACGAGCTGCCCGAGTGGGTGCGGAGACAGCTGGCAAACGTGGCCATCGTCGTGGAGGAGCAGCCGACGCCCGAGGAGAATCACGGCCTGGGGGAGGCGATCTACGCCTACTACAATGGCGTGCCGCTTGGGGCCGAGCCTGGCCCTTTTCCTTTGCCCGGGCGAATCGTACTCTTCCGCCAGCCACTGATGGCCGATTTCAGCCGCGGCACGCGCTTGCGACGCGAGATCAGGCGCACGATCGTTCACGAGATAGCCCACCATTTCGGGATGTCGGAGGAAGAGATCGCGCGGCTGGGGTACGAGTAGCGTGGGACTTCAATAATATGTCTAACATTTGATCTTTCATCCGAGTTATGGTAACATTCGGGCAACCAGAATCGATCCGCATCCAGGATGTCTGCGAGGAGAAGCAAGTGGTGACAGCTGCTGAGGATGAAAATGTGACAGTTTTTCGATCGGTGAAGGCGCGTCGCGTGTCTGAAGTGATCGTAAAGCAAATCCAGGACGCCATTTTCAGCGGCAAATGGCAGCCCGGCGATAAACTGCCCTCAGAAAAGGACCTCGTCAAACAGTTCGAGGCCAGCCGCGGCACCGTGCGTGAGGCCATCAGGACGCTCGAATTGTCGGGCCTCGTGACGGTTCGGCCAGGCGCAGGTGGTGGTGCCTCCGTGGTGGAGCCGACTTTTCGGCTAGTCAGCGGTGGCCTTCAGACGTTAATGCGGCTGAACCAGTTCAGCGTCGAGGAAGTCTTCGCCGCCCGACTCATCCTTGAGCCAGCCATCGCAGAAATGGCTGCTATGAACGCGGACGAAGAGGATATTCGGCGGCTGGTGGAAAGCATGGCAGCCTCTAAAGATATCGCCGAAGATTCCGAGGCGAGAAGGGCTGAAAGCTACAGGTTTCACTTCGCCATTGCGCTGGCCTCCAAGAGCAGACTTCTGTCCCTGTTGATGAGCGCGCTCTTCGACGTGATCCGAGCCTCAGAGAGCGCGGGGCCACCTGCGGCACGGGAACCGCAGATTATCTTCAGCGCGCACGACGAGATCGTCGCCGCCATTC
>JAMDCE010000085.1:0-4581 GCA_023489135.1 Chloroflexota bacterium | reverse complement strand
CCCGAGCGCGGCAAGTTACCGCCGACCATCTAGCGCATTTGTTGGAGCACTTCTCTAATCCCGAAAAGCGCTCCGAGGTCCCAATCTGCTAAAAAAGCCGAAACAGACAACTGAATCAACTTCATACGGCTGTTTATCAATGCTGTTTCCGATCATGCACACCTTCGTGATCAAAGACAGCGTTCTGAAGGAGAACCCGTGGGTGGCGGCCAGCACCAATCAAAACCCCGTGAGACCTGAACATTTGTCTAACGTTTGACATTTAGCTCGACTTGTGCTAAGATGCGCGCTAAATCGAGCGCACCATACAACGAAAGGAGTAGAATACTGATGTCGGACCTACGCACATTTCTCAAGAGGTTGCGAGAGGAGCGCCCTGATGACATCCTCGAACTGAACCAGGAGGTCGACAGTAAGCACGAGCTTTCCTACCTCCAGGCGAAGTTGGAAGAGCGCAGCATGTTTCCCCTCGTGATCGCCAATAACGTCCGCAACTTCGATGGCAGCCGCAGCAAGTTCCCTGTGGTCTCTAACATATTCGCCAGCCGCTCTCGCTGCGCCTGGTCTATCGGCTCGACGGCAGAGCGCGTGAGCTTCGACTACGCGACGAAAGTTCACGAGCGGCGCGACACCGTGACGATGCCTGCCGACAAGGCGCCCTCGCACGAGGTCATTCGGCAAGGTGCTGACGTCGACCTCTCGATCCTGCCTGCCCCAGTGCACCACGAGTGGGACCCAGGGCCGTACATTACCGCCGGCTTTGTGACGATGAAATGGCCCGACCGCGAGGCCTACAACATGGGCCTGCACCGCTGCTACATTCGCTCCAAGAACACGATGGCTTCGTACTTCTCTTTCGCGAAGCACAACTGGCACATCCTGGAGGAGAACAAGCGGCGCAAGCAGCCGACGAGGGTAGTGGTATGGTTTGGCCATCATCCTGGAACCTTGATCGGCGCTCAAGCCAGGGCGGCCTCTTATACTGACGAGTATAAGCTGCTCGGTCCGTTCATCGATACGCCATTCAGTCTGACCCCATCGGTGACCTGGGGGGACGAGTTCCTCGTGCCCGCGGACGCCGAGTTCGTCATCGAAGGTGAAATGTCTGGCGAAGACGTCGTCGAAGCTCCTTTTGGCGAATACACGCGCTATTACGGCGAGCAGCGCTTCAACCCGCTGATCGAGGTGAAAGCAATCACGCACCGCAGCGACGCCATCTATCACGACATTCTGGTCTCCCACGCCGATAACCAGGTCATGGGCGGGTTCGCTCTCGAAGGACGTGTCTTCGAGGCCGTACAGAACGTCGTTCTTGGCGTGCAGAACGTTCACCTGCCGCTGTCGGGATGCTGCCGCTTCACCTGCTACATCAAGATCGACAAAAAGACAGAGGGCGAAGGGAAGCTGGCTCTGGCGGCCGCGCTGCCGGTGGACTCGCGGATTAAGTACATCGTGGCCGTGGACAAAGACGTCGACATCTTCAACGAGAGCGAGGTTCTGTGGGCCATAGCCACGCGCACCACCTTCCCTCAGGATGCCATCGTTATCTCCGACATCATTGGCGAGGGACTAGACCCCACTGGCACAGACACAGGACTGATAACGAAAGTTGGAGTGGATGCCACCAAGCCCGTTAACGCCGCCTTTGCGGAGAAGGTAGGTTTCCCAGCCGAGGTAATGAGCAAGTTCAACCTGGAGAAGTACGCCAACGCGAAGCAGATCGCCGCATTCCCGCGCGGCTAAAGTTTACTGCATTTTGCGAAAGGGTTGAGCCAACAGTCGTAGTGGCGGGCGTCTCTGCCCGCCTGGGCGGGGCGGGGTGGCTCAACCTCAATTGAAAAACGCTCTATGGGAGGATGAAATGGCGAAAGTATATTGGGTAACCTGTCCCGATTGCGGTAGAAGATACTACGTATCGACGAGCCTGCAGGAGCAGAAGGTCGAGTTGATGTGCCCATTCTGCAAGAAATTCTTCGACAACCCCGGGGCGCAGTCCTGAGAATGCCCGTTGAGCCGCTGAGGTGACCATTCATAGACCATCCACAAAAAACGAAAATTCGCTTGACTTGGCCGCTCCATCAGTGCTATACTGCGAAGTAAGTTAAAAGGTGTATAGACTGGGAACAGGACTAGTAAGCGTCCAGCGAGGCTCAGAGAGTCGGAGGTTGGTGTGATCCGATGCCCGCGCAGATGACTGAATGGACCTGGGAGTTGCAAACCGAAAGCGGCGAAACGTTGTAGTTCCAGTACCACCAACTGCGAACCTTCGCCAGTCCAGTAGGCTTTGCCGGAGCTGCCACCGTTATCAGGGCAAAGGGTATCGGACATCCGGTTCATCGTAGAGCCTAGTAGTTCCCGTACTCGCACGAGTGAGGATGTCGCAAGAGTAGCGTTCAATGATGCGCGCGAGATTGTGGTATCCTAAACAGGGTGGCACCACGGGTTGGTCTTGGCCTCTCGTCCCTAGGGACGAGAGGCCTTTTTATTTTGTGTGAGGCGAGGTCGTATGTATTATCCCGATTTCGACACTTTCTGCAAGAAAGCTGAAGAAGGCAACCTTGTACCCGTTTATCGCGAGCTTCCAGCGGATCTGGAGACGCCGGCGTCGGCTTTTCTCAAACTTCACACCGATCAGCCCGCATTCTTCCTGGAGAGTGTCGAAAAAGGGGAGAGGGTGGGCCGCTACTCGTTTCTGGCAACCTCCCCGTACTGGGTGCTCAGCTCGCGCGGGGATCGCGCTACCCTGTGGCAAAACGACAATCAGGACGAGATCGACCTGGGCGAGCGGGACGTTCTTCATCTGCTGGAACAGATGCTGGCTGGATACAAGGCTGTGAAATGCGAGGGCTTGCCTCCCTTCGTCGGCGGAGCAGTTGGCTTCCTGTCTTACGATATGGTGCGCTTCTTCGAGCGATTGCCAGAAGCGGCGCACGATGAATTGAACCTCCCCGATTGCGCGTTCCTGTTCGCCGATACGATCGTCATCTTCGATCACCTCCGCCACACGATGAAAATAGTGTCGAACGCTCACGTCACGTGGGACGTCGCCAAGGCATACGAGGAAGCTATCGCCAGGATCGATGCCATTGTCGAGATTCTCGAAGGGCCACCCCCTCACATCGAGAAGCCAAAAACGTCGCTGGCGGATAGCCAGCTGACCTCTAATTTCACGCTGGAAGAGTTCTGCCAGAAGGTGGAGGCGGCCAAGGAGTACATCGCCGCGGGGGACGCGTTCCAGATAGTGCTCTCCCAGCGCTTGCGGCGCAAAACGACCGCGGACTCCTTCGCCATTTATCGCGCGCTGCGCCGCCTTAACCCGTCCCCGTATATGTTCTACCTCGACCTGGGCAGTTATCAACTCATCGGCTCCTCGCCAGAAATGCTGGTGAAGCTGGAAGGTAGCAGAGCCTGCATCCGGCCGCTGGCTGGAACGCGGCGCAGGGGAGAGAACGAAGCGGAGGATAGCGCGCTGGCCGCGGAACTGCTCGCCGACGAAAAGGAGAGGGCCGAGCACGTGATGCTGGTCGACCTGGCCCGCAACGACCTCGGCCGGATTTGCAAGCCAGGCACTGTGAAGGTGCCGATTCTGATGGACGTCGAGAAATATTCGCACGTCATGCACATCGTCTCCGAGGTCGAGGGCGAGATTCGCGACGATAGGACGCCTTCGACGGGATACTCTCGGTGTCGCACCCCCATGATCTCTCCCTCCGGCGTCACGGCCGAGACCTCCAATACTTCCGGCAAGGGCCCCTGGACGATGAGAGAATGATAGCGGGTGCCTACGAACGGATTGGCCAGGCCCTGAAACAGGCGTCGGCCATCGTGGTGAATGAGCGACGTCTTGCCGTGCATCAGGCGAGGTGCACGGACGACTGGCGCGCCGAAGACGTGTCCGATGCACTGATGTCCCAGACAGACACCGAGGATCGGTATGTCTCGGTGGAAACGCCGGATGACCTCGTTGGAAATGCCAGCGTCGTCGGGCGTTCCAGGCCCAGGCGAGATGATTATGTGCGATGGCTGAAGCGAGGCCACGTCTTCCACCGTGACTTCGTCGTTCCGGCACACAATCGTCTCGGCTCCCATTTCGCCGACGAACTGGACGAGGTTGTAGGTAAAGGAATCGTAGTTATCGACGACCAGTATCATCACTCACCTCGATTCGTCACGCCCCTCGGCGATGCGCACCGCCTGTTCGAGGGCTCGCAACTTGCTCATCGTTTCCTGGTGCTCGCGCGCCGGCTCGGAATCGGCCACGATCCCTGCGCCCGCCTGGAGATAGACCATATCGCCGACCTTGACGATGGTGCGTATGGTAATGCAGGTATCCATATCGCCGCTGAACCCGAAGTTCCCGACCGCTCCAGCGTAGGGTCCACGGCGAAGGCCCTCCAGCTCGGCGATGATCTCCATCGCCCTGATCTTAGGCGCGCCAGAAACCGTCCCGGCGGGAAACGAAGCGCGCAGCAAGTCGAAGGCGTTCCTATCGTCGCGAATCTCGCCCTCGACCTCGGAGACGATGTGCATGACGTGCGAATATTTCTCGACGTCCATCAGAATCGGCACCTTCACAGTGCC
>JAMDCE010000637.1 GCA_023489135.1 Chloroflexota bacterium | reverse complement strand
TCGCGCACCTGGCGGACCATGTGATTGTGGAGGCCGATGGGTCTGCCGGGAGGCCGTTCAAGGCGCCCGCCGATCACGAGCCGGTGATACCAGGTTGTACCGACCTGCTGGTGGCCGTGGTGGGGGTTGAAACGGTCGGCTTGCCGCTGGCTCGTGAGAACGTGCACCGGCCGGAGCGCGTCCAGGCCATCACCGGTCTCGAGCCGGGCCAACTCATCACCTCGGCCATCGTGGCCAGGGTGCTGCTTCATCCGTCGGGCATCGCCAAGGGCACGCCTTCAGGCGCGCGCACCGTGGTGCTTGTCAACAAGGTGGAGGATGACGCCCAACTGGGAACGGCTCGGGCAATCGGCCGCCTCTTGCTGGCCGGGGGGGTCGGTCGCGTGGTGATCGGGCAGGTGAGGAACGATCCGCCTGTCGTGGAGATCATGCCATGATCGCCGCCATTGTGTTGGCCGCCGGTAAGTCCACCAGAATGGGACAGCTCAAGTTGTTGCTTCCCGTCGGCGGACGGAGTATGATTCGGACTGTGGTGGAAAGCGCTTTGCGGTCGAAGGTCGATCAGGTGGTGGTGGTGTTGGGCAACGAGGCTCATCGGGTTCGGCCGGAGGTCGAATCGGCCGCGGGGGAGATGGGCGATGATCGGGGCAGGCTCCAGACAGTGGAGAATCCTCGTTTCGAGGGTGGACAGAGCACGTCGCTCCAGGCCGGCCTGTCTGCGGTTGACCGTGAGTGTGAGGGTGTCCTGGTGCTCATGGGGGATCAGCCATTCGTCGGCCCGGATATCATAGATGAGCTGATAGAACGATTTCGCGTATCCGGCGCGGCGCTGGTTATCCCTCACTACAGTCAAGGACGAGCCTCGCCGATGCTGTTCGCCCGCGATCTTTTCCCGGAGCTGATGGCCGTGGTCGGGGACAAAGGGGGACGCGAGGTGGCGGCGAGACACGCGTCTCGGGCGGTCATCGTAGAGGTGCAGTCCAGCCAGGCGGGGCAGGACATCGACACCTGGGAAGATTACCAGGAATACTCGGGCAAAGGAGCGGAGTAGCTATGAAAGACGTTACCGAAGAAATACTGGAGTCCCTGGAGCGCAACGAAACGGTCGCTCTGGCTACGGTGATAAAACATCTAGCGCCGGAACGGGTCAAGCCCGGCCTGAAGCTGCTGGTGAAAGCGGATGGCGCAGCGATGGGGCCTCTGGCCGGCAGCGAGCTTGAAGGCAGCCTGGTCTACGAGTGTTTGAAGGCCATTCGCGAGAGGGGAGAGACCAGGGTCGTTCGCTATGCGCTCTCGGGCGAAGGGGATGGGCCGGCCGCCGAGAATGCGATCGATGTCTACGTCGAGGTTCTCTACGATCGCCCCACCCTGCTTATCGTCGGGGCCGGCCACATCGGACTGTACCTGTCGAAGATGGCCAAGATACTCGGGTTTGAAGTCATAGTCATCGACGACCGGGCCGATTTCGCCAATTCGGAGAGGCTGCCTGAGGCCGACAGGGTCATCGCGGCTGATATGTCCGAGACGCTGTCCTCCCTGCCGATTACCCCCAGCACCTACGTGGTGCTGGTTACCCGCGGACATAAGTACGACGAGGGTGCCCTCCGCCAGGTGGTGAACTCCAGGGCGGCCTACGTCGGCATGATCGGCAGTCGCACCCGAGTGCGAACGGTCAAGGGCCGCCTGATTCGAGATGGGTTCCCCAAGGAGTTGGTGGATGCGGTCTACGCGCCCATCGGCATCGACATTGGCGCTCAGACTCCCGAAGAGATCTCCCTGAGCATAATGGCCGAGATCATCAGCGTGCGGCGTGGCGGCTCGGTTGAGCCTATCAGGGACAGAGTGAGGCGCTAGATGTTTAAGGATGTACTGGTGGTGGTGAAAGGCGCCGGCGACCTGGCCACGGGAGTGGGGTTGCGCCTCTTTCGCAGCGGATTCCCGCTGGTCATGACCGAGATTGCCGAGCCCACCGTGGTTCGGCGCCCCGTTTCGTTCGCCGAAGCGGTGTACGACGGCGAGACTTCGGTAGAGGGGGTGATAGCCAAGGCCATCCCGAGCGTCGAGCAAGTATATCCTACCATCCGCGAGGGCAAGATTCCGGTGATAGTGGATCCCGAGGCGCGGGTGGTGACCTTGCTGAGACCGAAGGTCGTGGTGGATGCCATAATCGCCAAACGCAACGTCGGCACCAAGATCACCGATGCGCCGGTGGTTATCGGATTGGGACCGGGCTTTACGGCCGGGGTGGACGTGCACGCGGTGGTAGAGACCAATCGCGGACATTACCTCGGCAGGGTCATCCTGGAAGGCTCCGCCGAGCCGAATACCGGCGTTCCCGGCGTTGTCGGCGGCTACGGCGTCGAGCGTGTGCTGCGCGGCCCGGGCGACGGGAAGCTCGTTCCTATTTTGACCATAGGCCAGTTCGTTCGAAAAGGGGACCTGATCGCTCGGGTAGATGGGCAGCCGGTGCTGGCTCCTATCGACGGGGTGCTGCGCGGCCTGGTACGTGAGAATGTGACCGTCTTTAAGGGGATGAAGATCGGCGACGTCGATCCCCGCGCGGCCCACGAGCACTGCTTTACCGTCTCGGACAAAGCCCTGTCAATCGGCGGCGGCGTGCTGGAGGTGATTCTGATGCATCTCTACGGTGCGAGAAGGACGAGCGCCGGTGTGTGACCTCGATCTTCGGGCGATCGGCTTCGTCAGGGGTGGAATGAGCAAGGCGCACGGGCTGCCGCACTATGGGGTTCCGGCGCGCATCGAGGTGTTGCCCGAGTTCGCCGGCGGACTTCAAGGCATCGCCCACAGCACCCACGTCATCGTCATCGGTTGGCTGCACGAAGCCGACCGCTCCGTGCTTCAGGTCCACCGTCCCAGCTACGATAGCTTGCTCCTCCAACGGGGCGTGTTCGCCTGTCGGAGTCCGGTGCGTCCGAACCCCCTGGGCGTCACTACCGTCAAGCTGGTCAAGATCGAGGGCGCCACCCTCCACGTCGACGGCCTGGACATGATGGACGGCACGCCGGTTCTGGATCTCAAGCCCCATTCTTCGGGTTTCGACGGCGTTTTCTGCGCTCGCAGCGCGCGGGACCTCTCTCGCCTGGCCGATCCTGATGCCGGCCACGCGCATCGCAGCATGCTGCGCGAGGCCGAGAACTTCCACGGCGAGGTCTGCCCGGGGATCGCGGTGGGCGCCAGAATGATGTACCACGTTATGAAGAGCCTGAACGTGGCCCAGAAGGACCCCCGCTTGCTCGTTTCTCTGGGTCTCGACGGCTGCATCATCGACGCCGTGCAAGCGCTCTCGGGGGCCACGTTCGGGAACAAGAGGCTGACGCTGGGCGTCGATGCCGCTTTCACCTTTCAGTTTGTGGGCCGAAGCTTGAGCTTCGTGCCCAGACCACTCAACTCTCTGACGGTGGAAGATGTGCTTTCAGCCGCTGTGGATGAGCTCTTCGACGTCGAGGTTCTCTGTCGCTCCTGAAAGGGGTCCCTGTCGATCGGCGTCCATCACGTGGATGGCCGCTTTCTTCAGCGAGACGGTCCATCGCTTGCGCAGAGCAAGAGCTAGTTTTTGGAATACGTGGGCGGGCACCTCGATATGAAGGTGGTAGTCCTGGTCGGCGGGGAGCCCATCAGCTTTGAATAGTAACAGATAGCTTTCCCCACGGCCGATCTCCCGAACTATGGTGCCGGAAAGCTGGTTTTCCTTCACTGCCTTCTCCGATTGGCGGTCCGGACGCAAGAGCATTATGTGTTCCGGTCTGATGCAGAACTCGACGCGCTCGCCGGGCGTGCGAGGGTAGAACGGGGTGATCACGCTGAATCCCTGGCTGGCTATCTCCAGGTGATCCTGTCCGGCGGCGGAAACGACGCCGGGAAAGATGTTTTTCGCCCCGGTGAACTTCGCCACCGTTCTGGTTTTCGGTCTATAGAGGACTTCTTCCCTGGTTCCCACCTGCATCACCGTGCCGGCGTCGTACACCACCATTTTGTCGCTGAGAACGAAGGCTTCTTCCAGGTTGTGGGTGACCAGAACGGTGGTGATGCCCAGTTGCCGCAGAAGCTGCAGCATCTCGGTGCGCAGCTTGCTCCGGATGGGGCTGTCCAGCGCCGAGAAAGGCTCGTCGAGCAGCAGTATGGTGGGATCGATGGCCAGGGCGCGAGCGATCGCCACGCGCTGCTGTTGCCCGCCGGATAGCTCGCCGGGGCGGCGCTTCTCCAGCCCCTCCAACCGCATCATTTGTACCAGGGACTTGACTTTGTCTCCCCGCCGCTCGCGTGCCAGACGGTTCAATCCGTAGGCGATGTTCTGCTCCACCGTCAGGTGGGGAAACAGGGCATAGCTCTGAAAAACGTAGCCCACCCGGCGCTCCCGCGGGGGGAGCATTATCTTCTTTCCGGCGTCGAAGATCTCACGTCCGTTGACGACTATCCTTCCCTCATCGGGGCGAACGAGTCCCGCGATGCACTGGAGGGTCAGGGTCTTGCCGGAGCCCGATGGCCCGAACAGCGCTACCAGCTCATCATCCGCGTCGAAGGACGCGTGGAGGTGGAAACCCTTGAGGCGCTTTTCGACGTCGATGTTCAGCACTTGCAGTACTACCTCGTCACTCTTACCATGCGCTCCAGGAAGATCAGCAACAATATGGCCACGACGGTGACTATTCCCACCAGCACGTTAGCCATGGTCATGTCGCCAACCTGCACGGCGTCATAAATGGCAATAGGCATCGTCTGGGTCTGTCCTGGAATGTTGCCGGCCACCATTAGCGTGGCGCCAAACTCGCCCAGCGCCCTGGCGAAGGCCAAAGTCGTTCCCGCCAGTATGCCCTTCCACGCCAGTGGAACGGTGACGGTCAAGAAGATGGCGATCTCGGAGCGACCCAGGGTCCGCGCGGCGTTTTCCAGCGAAGGATCGACCCCTTCGAACGCGGCCTGCGCCGCGCGGACTACCAGGGGGATCGAAACGATGGACGAGGCCAGGACCGCAGACTGCCAGGTGAAAACGAGGGTGATCCCGAAGGTCTGCTCGAGAGATCGGCCGAGAACGCTTTGCCGTCCGATCGCGACGAGCAAGTAGTACCCCAGCACGGTCGGCGGAAGCACAAGGGGCAGCGTGGTCAAAGCGGCCACCAGCGACTTGCCGGTGAAAGTCGTTCGAGCCAGAAGCCAGGCGAGCGCCATCCCGACGACGAAGGAAAGCAGCGTCGCGAGCAGCGCCACCCTGATGGATAGGAATAGGGGGAATAGGTCGAATGACATTATGACTCACTTGTTTTCGGGCACGTCGAACCCGTACTTCCGCAGTACGATCCCCGCCTTGGGGCTGCTAACGAACTTCGTGAATTGCCTGGCGACGTCCTGGTTCTTGCTGCTCTTCATCACAGCCATCGCTTGCCTGATGGGGCTGTATTTGTCTTCCGGAATCAAGGTATAGGCAATCTCCGGGGTATTGGCAACCGAGAGGGCTATCAGCCCGGCGTCGGCATTACCGGTCTTGACGAACTGCATCGCCTGGCTGATGTTTTCGCCTATGACCAACCTGGACGACACTTGATCCCACAGCCCGGTTTCCTCCAAAGCTTTTTTGGCCGCCGCTCCGTAGGGCGCGTGCGCGGGGTTGGCTATGGCTATCCGTTTCACCTCCGGTCGTGTGAGGTCTTCGAGACTTCGGAGCTCGAGCCCCGTCGCTCGGTTGGTGGCCAGGACCAGGCGTCCAATCGCGTATATGCGCTGCGTGTCAGCCAAGATGAGGTTCTCGTCCTTCAGCTTGTCCACGTATCGAACGTCCGCCGCGGCAAACACGTCGATGGGAGCGCCATTCTCGATCTGTTGGGTAAGTACCCCGGTTGATCCAAAAGTGAAAACCACCTTAGTCCCTGTCTCCTGCCGGAATAGCTCGCCAATTTCAGCGAATGCCATCTGCAGGTCGGCCGCGGCACCCACCGTAATCGCCTCGTTATCCGACGCCTGCGAAGCAGTTGTCGGCGCTGAAGAACACGCTGCCAGCGGAAGCAGCAGCAACGCCGCAAAGAGAAAACCTCGTCCTTTGTGGCACATGAAATTCATCCCTCTTACCTCCACCCATTCTTGGGCAACAAAAAAACCAGCCCCGCGCTCGCGCGCCGTGCAGCTGGTTGGGTCCCAAGCGGGCCCGCGGTGCCAGCTGCTCGTGCGGCAGAAGGATATAGCTGGTCGCGCGCCCGACTAGCTTCTCCTTTCCAAACACGAGGAGGCGGGATCGTTTCCTTTCCCACCCGAAACGGTCCCTCGGCCATAGGCGAACCCCTTAGGCCGGAGGACTCGGAGAAGACTCATTATGCAACTTAGAATTGTCAGCCCAATTGTACCATGACGTGTCAACCCTCTATTCCCTCCAGTTCCAATATCAGCTTTACCGCCTGTTCTCGCAGGCGGTCCAACCTCGCATCGTATCGTGCCAGCACGACCAAGCCGTAGGCTGTGGCCACCACCCATAGCAATCTCTCAATGGCCTTCCAGCCTCGTACGATAAAGCGCTCTAAGCCTCACGCCTTCATTTTTTCAAACCCGGATTCTACAGACCACCTCCAAGAGTAGACCCGCGCAATCCCTTTCGCTTCGACCAGCGTCGCCAACACCAGCGTCTCGTCCCATCCCTCCAGCGGAACTAACTCGACAAGGTTAAGTTTCGCTTCCTGATAATCGTTTTTCCGTCCAGATCGGCTGAATCTGATCGTCGCCGTCACCATCCTGGCCCGACAGCGCAGCTTGCCCTGCTCACCAAGCTCCCAGAGCACTTCACCCAACCACGGTTGCTGCTCCAGCAATTTAGCCAAGTTGATTTCCCCGATGATTCCACCCGGCCACACGTTAAGGGGGGGTAGAACGCTTCACCAGCACGGCGAGGATGAATTGGCGAAGAGTACACATGTTACGGGCGTCCGGTTCATGCCAGGCGGCTGTCTGGCGTGCAAATTGCAGGATTTGCGTCAGGACGATGGCCAACTGACCACGCCAACGTAGGGCCACTGTTGCTTTCATAGGATGTACCTCCAATACAACCTACGGCAAGAACAGTGGCCTGCTTCTTCAAGCCAGGTAGCTCCCTCGCTATTGGCGTTTTCTTGGAACTGGAGAACAACTACTTGACACGAGGCGACGTCTGTGGTACGATCGTGCCACTTACCGAAATCCCATTCCACTCTATAGAATCCCGCGGCTATCAGATCACGCAGCCATTTTCGCCATTCCCAGCCCATCGGTAGAGATATTTAGGAGGTGGCGGGTTGAAAGGCTTTCCTTTACCAAAGGCAACTGCTGTCGGTCTGGTGATTCTCTCTCTCTTGCTGGAGGCGTGCGCTGCGCAGCCGGCAGCGCTTTCTCCAGCAGCTAAACCTTCGCCAACACTTGTGTCCTCCCCAACCAAGGCCGCGGCGGCACCCCAGCCTGCGGCGACTGCCGCGCCGGCAGCGCAAAAAGGCGACCAACTCACCAAGGTTCGCCTGGGCGTGCTCAGCTCATTGAGCGATTCGGGCAACTTCATCGCCCAAGAAAAAGGCTACTTCAAGCAGCAGGGGCTGGACGTTGAGTTCATTCGCTTCGGCAACGCCGCGGAGATGATCGCGCCTCTGGGCGCAGGGCAATTGGATGTGGGAGGCGGCGCTCCGGGCGTCGGGCTTGCCAACGCCATCGCCAGAAACGTGGACATCAAGATCGTCGCCGACAAAGGAAGCACCCCCAAGGGCAACGGATTTGAGGCCATCGTCGTCCGCAAAGACCTCTGGGACGCAGGCGTTCGCAAGCCGGCTGATTTCAAAGGCAAACGCGTCGCCATTCCCTCCACCACAGGCATAACGCCAGAGGCAGCGCTCGACAAAGTCATGCGCACTGCCGGCTTAAAGGCTCGCGATCTCGAGCTCGCGCAAATGGCCCATCCTGATATGGCGGCTGCGTTGGCGGGCAAGAGTATCGATCTTGCTATCCCCATCGAGCCTCACCTAACCAAGATCGTCAACGATGGCCTGGGCGTAATCTACCAGCGTGAGGACGAGTTCTATCCCAACCACCAAATCGCCGTCATCCTCTATTCGGGCAAGTTCATGAAAGAGAACCCTGACGCTGCCAAAGGGTTCATGATCGCTTATCTTAGAGCAGTGCGCGACTACAACGACGCCTTCGCCAAGAAGGACGCTAAGAAGAAAGCCGAAGTCGTGTCCATCCTCACAAAATCAACTGCGGTCAAGGACCCAGCCTTGTACGACAAAATGATAGTCCCAGGCCTCAACCCCAATGGCGAGGTGTTTAAGGCCAGCCTTCCAGAGGATCAAGATTACTTCATCAGAGCTGGCCTGCAGGAGACCAAGGTCGATGTCGATAAGCTGGTCGATTCCTCCTTCGTCAAGTATGCCGTCGAGAAGCTAGGAGTGTATAAATAATCCGCTATTAGCCTGGGCTTTGTCCCTAATTGAGCTATGCAAGGCCCTCACCTTTCATTGAACAATACGCGGCGCAGAAACCGGGGAAACGATAGAGTGTTGCGCAGATGCTCGGCGTCCCGAAGACGATGAAGGTCTACGTGCGGGCGCCAGAGCACTCCCGGGGGAACAGCACGAGCCAGCTATAAAAGACGTTCGGTCTTGAAAACAAATCACAGAGGGTATTGAAATTGAAGCCAACGCGATTCACATCTGAAATGGTTGATGAATATGTGTCCAAGAAGTATTGGGACGGGGGCGACACAGTAACTGAGCTCCACGAAGTTGTAGCCCTGTTCGGTGCCAAAGAGGCAGTGGTTGATAGCAGGGGCAGGAGTATGACCTGGAAAGAGCTGGACCACTGTTCCGATATGGTAGCTTTAGGTCTTCTGAATGACGGACTGAAGCGTGACGACGTAGTGCTGGTGCAACCGCCCAACATCGTTGACTCTACAGTTGTCCGTCTGGGGCTGCAAAAAGCCGGGTTGGTGGGAGTCTATATACCATCGACTCTGCGTGGGGAGCTGCACGCAATAATAGCAAAGCTCGAGCCTGCCGCTTTTGTTGGACTGCCCTCAAACGTGGAGAACGTCCGTAGCAAGGGTCGCGGGAAAACGATACGGTACCTCCTAACGGTCGGGGATGACAAAGTCTCAGACTGTAAGAGCGTGGATGAATTGATACAGCACGCCTCAGAGGGGTACACGACAGGAGATGAGCGAGTCAAGAAAGCAGTAAGCGAAAGCAGGATTAACCCGTTCGATGTTTCCTTCATTCTCTCGACGTCCGGAAGCACGGGTGCGCCCAAATTCTGCGAGTGGCCCGAACAAGCGGTTAGGCTTTACGCACGAACCGTCGCTGAGAGGCTAAGATTGAGCTCCCAGGACACGTTGGGTCTGTTTGCGCCTCTCAGCGGCGGCGTAGGAGTTACACTGTGGCTCGCTGCGGTACTTACTGGGGCCAAGAGTGTTTTGCTCGAAAGGTTCGATCCGAGCACGGCGTTATCGATGGTGGAGAAACACAGGGTTACAGTTGCCGGTGTCGTACCCACTCAAGCAATTCGTATGGCCAAAGCAAAGGCCATTCATAGTTTTGATATCGGGTCGCTGCGAGCAGTGAGGGTAGGCGGCGCGAAAATCGGATACGAAACGGCCGTAGAAGTACAGAACAAGTTGGGTTGTAGAATCGTTTGCGTGGCAGGGATCGCAGACGCTATGGCTATTGGTCACACGAGTATAGATGACCCTGAAGAAGTTCGCCTGGGAACGGTAGGTAAACCGTGGCTCCATAATGAGGTGCGCATCGTTGATAAGAACGAAGTCGACGCAGGTACGGGAGATGAGGGGGAGGTATGGGTAAGGGGGCCTTGTACCGCGTCAGGCTATTTCAAGGATGTTGGCCTGACCGAAAAGGCCTGGGGAGTTATGGGCATAGATGGCTGGTGCCGCACTGGCGACATAGGTAGGTTCGATGCGGATGGCAATATCACACTGATAGGTCGGACAAAAGACATAATTATTAGAGGCGGACAGAACATTTATCCTGGTGAAATAGAGGCCATACTGAGCTCACATCCGAAGGTTATTGATGTTGTGGTAATCCCTATGCCTGATGACGAACTAGGAGAAAGAGCTTGCGCGTGTGTCCTGCCAAAGGAGGGCGAGGAGTTAAGTTACTCGGAGATGTTTTCGTTCCTGGAGGAAAAGGAGCTAGCGCTCTACAAGTTCCCCGAGAGGCTCATCGTCGTCGATGCCATCCCCACTGTGAGCGATGGTTCGAAAATTGACAGGTTCGCCCTAAAGGCTAAAGTTGAGCGCCGCTTATCCAATTACAACGATTGGCGCAGTTCCGTAAAGATAACTTTGCAGCGAGATGTAATCTAAGGAGGGTATTTATTGTGGAGGACAAGATCATTGGGGGAATTGATGTATTGGTAATCGGCGGAGGCATCGCCGGGGTAGCCGCCGCCATAAAGGCAAAAGAGGCAGGGGCCAAGGAGGTAGTGATACTGACGAAAGGCCATGTAGGGAAAGGGGGGAATAGCGCCTTTGGAGCAGGCGTAATGCACGTTGTGCATCCCAAGGAGACAGATGACGACAAGAAGGATCGGCTCTGGAGGCTGGCGAGGGCGCAGGGTTTCTTGGCTGACCAACTAATGCTTCAAGACCATTTGGAGGACACCCTGAGCTTCATTCCTGAGCTGGAATCATATGGTGTCGAGTTCGAAAAAACGTCTTCCGGAGAAATAGAAAGGCACGCCGGGAGAGGGGCTCATCCGGTCATCATGTTCCACGGACACCAAATGATGAATTCAGTCATGAAAGCTGCGCGAAAAATCGGCGTCAGGTTTATCAATCACGTAATGCTTACTGATTTCTTGACGCACGGGAATTCGGTAGTTGGGGCTCTAGGACTTGATTACAGGTCCGGTGACTTCTATCAACTGGAAGCAAAGGCCGTAGTACTCGCCACTGGCAGCACATGGTATAAGGGAATCATGGTTGGACACAGAGATGACACTGGAGATGGGTATATGGCCGCATTCAGAGCGGGCGTTACTTTGAGTGGGGCGGAAAGCAACGACCAGATTTCCCACGCGATGCCTGCTCGCTTTGATATCGGTCCGGGGTTGAATATGTACCAGGGCTTGGGCGGGAAGCTGATTAATGCCAAAGGCGAAAGGTTCATGGAGAAATATATCCCGACCTTGAAGGAAAAGGCGGGACTGAGGAACCTAATGTATGCCTTTATTCTTGAGGTGAAGCAGGGGAACGGGCCAGTCTACTTCGATTTTACGCATTTCACGCCCAACGACATCGATCGAATGCGCAGGGTAATACCAATACCTGTCAGGATGTTTGAGAGTGCGGGATTGCTTGTCAACAATAGGTTCATTGCTCCCGTCGAATGGATGCTGTGTCCACCTACGGGGCGCCCCGGATTGGTGGTTAACCGGGACTTTGAAACCAGCCATGAGGGGTTGTTCGCGTGTGGCGAGGCGGCGGCTGTCTGGGCTGTTGTCACGGGTTTGGCGTCGGCTGGTACCTCGGGAGCGAGGGCGGGCAAGAATGCTGCAAAGTATGCCAAAGAGGCTGACGAGCCGAAACCAGAAGGAGACCAGGTTCGAGAATTGAAGAACGCGACCTTTGCGCCACTCGAAAGGGCCAATGGTATCGAAGCGGATCAGATCCTTCTTGCAACTCAAGAGAATATCATCCCCTATGACATCGTCTTGCTGCAAAAGCAGGATAGGATGGAAAGAGCATTGAGAAACATCGAGTACGTCAGAGACAACTACCAGCCGCTGGTAAAGGCCTATGATCCACACTACCTGAGGACGGCACTCGAAGCGTGCAATATGCTGGGGGTCGCAGAAATCCATCTTCGAACCTGTCTTTATCGCAAGGAATCTAGGGTGTCTATCCGAGAGGATTACCCCTTCACTGACGATGGGAATTGGCTCAAACGAATCGAGGTTGTCAAAGCCGATGGCGACATGAGAATCTCTACGAAGGACGTTCCGATTAGCGACTATCCTTTCCAAGTCGAGCAAAAAAGGGAGTTGCACTATATCTTCAAAAGGGCCGAGCGCCTAGAAATACTAGAAACTTCGGAGGGGCAGGTCAAATGGGCGTAAGAAGAATTAGCGTTGAGGCGTGCAACGGATGCAAGATTTGTTACAACCACTGTCCGATGGACGTGCTAAGGTTCGATGACAAGGAAAGAAAGGCCTACATAAACTATCTCAGAGATTGCCAGGGTTGTTTTCTGTGCGAGATCGAATGCCCCGAGGGTGCCATAACCTGTGCACCGATTTTCGAAAGGGGTATTACAGAAGCCTGGTAATCGTGCTACGCGCAGTGGATCTGAGACCTGCGATCAACACTGCAATCCCGCGAAGGCTGCCACGCAGCTGAGCAGTAACGTAAAGCGTTGAAAAGAGGCTTGGTACAAAGAAAGGGGGAAGGCGGGTTGAAAGAGGTAAACCAAACCATCGACTGCGATGTGCTGATAGTGGGTGGTGGACTTGCAGGCTGTCTGGCAGCAGTGGCGGCCAAGGAGACGCTGGGCGCCGATTCACGGGTAGTGATCGTGGACAAATCCAAGATTTCAAGAAGTGGCCAGAGTACCTTCGCCGCGGGCATATTCACCGCCTTCGATCCCGAGGAAGACGATCTCCAGCAATGGATGGAGGAGATAGTCCACGCCGGCGAGTACCTCAACGACCAACTCTGGTGCAAACAGCTTTTCGACAACCAACTCCGGGTGGCCAATAGCATCGATGGCTGGGGGACATCCTACGGCAAGACGGTGTTTCTGCGCGACGAAAACGGCCGCTTCAAGCGCCGCCGATCGAGAGGTCACATCCACACTCGCCACAACATGATCAACTCCCTTCCTATGATGGAGACTATGCGCCGGAAGATGGCGCAGGAGGGTGTCAATATCCTCGACCGGGTCATGGTGACCGACCTCGTGGGGGACGAGTGCGGAGTCCAGGGAGCCTTGGGCTTTGGATATCGGGATGCCGACACGTACCTTTTCAAGTCCAAAACAACCATTGTGGCGGCATCCGGATGTTGCTTCCGATCGGTGTACATCGGCCACCGAAACCTGACGGGCGACCTGCAAGCAGCCGCTGTTGACGTCGGCGCGCGCTTTGTCGGTATGGAGCAGTTCTACTCCAACACCGTGGCTAAGAACTACGACATCCACGGTCTCAATCTATACGTCGGCGTCGGCGGGAAGTTCCTCAACGGCCTCGGCGAGGAGTTCATGTGGCAGTACAACCCAATCCTTGGCAGCCGCGCCAGGCTGCAAGACCTGGTAATCTCCTTCTGCCGGGAGGTCGAGGAAGGCCGTGGTCCCATCTATCTGGATGCAACCAGCGCTTCGCAGGCCGACCGGGCCCTCTGCCGGGCGATTCTGCCGGAGACTTTCAAAGTGTGGGATCGGGCCGGAATCGTTCCCTTCGAGCAGAAGGTAGAATGGATACCAGCGTTTAGAGGAACGGCCGGCGCGGGTGGGGGGCTCAAGGTCAATCTCAAGTGCGAGACCAACGTTCCACGCTTGTACGCCGCCGGTGATATCTGCTGGATGGGGCCCCAGGGCGTCTACACCTTCGGCGGCATCAACATCAGCTACACCGGCGTTTCCGGCGACCTGGCTGGCCGCCACGCGGCAGCCTTCGCCCAGGCAGATAGGGGGCCGGGGGAGATCTCGAGGGCGAGGCTCAAAGAAATCCTGCAACGTCGCCTGAGTCCCGTCAGCAACCTGCACGGCTACTCCTCTGAAGAAGTTGTGAGTCAAATCCAGAGCGCCATTATCCCCTACCGGGTAGCCTACCTCAAGACGCCTGCGGCCATTGCAGAAGCTCAGCAACGGCTCGAGGAAATCGAGGCCGAGATGATCCCACAGCTAACAGCCAACTCGGCCCACGAACTGGTCAAGGCTAACGAAGCCAGGAGCATGGTTAAGGTCGGCAAGATGATGCTGGCAGCTTCCCTGGCGCGTGAAGAAAGCCGAGGCTTCCACCATAGAATCGACTTCCCTCTCACCGATAATGAGAAGTGGTTGAAGTGGGTGATCGTCAAGCGCAACGAGCGGGGTGGCATAGACGTAACCACAGAGCCAGTTGACCCCGTCTTTGTGAAGCCGAAGGAGTCAAAGAGCCTGCCGCCGGGCACTCCAATTGCAGGAAAAGAGCGGGCAACTTAACGACACACTCTGTGCCATCCACCGGTCCATCGGGATGGCACAGAGGCCATTGGAACATCGGACTTGTTTGACGTGGATAGTAGCTACACTCGGCACGAGGAGATGTCCAGCTCTGGCATACGAGTTACAGACGGTTGCTTCTATTATGTTTTGAAGGAGATGTCAAGATGAAATCACGGTTCTTGGGCTCCGGATCGATGATTCTGATTGGGTTCATCGCACTGGTCGTGACCGCTGTGGGGTGCTCCACGTCTGCTCCGTCCACTGCCGGCAAAGAGGGCGCTAAGCCGGCTGAACCGGCCAGAGGCGGCGAAGCTCTGAGTATGGGTACACCTGGAATAGGAAGCGGGCCGAATATCATTGGCATCGGCTTCTCAAACATCATCAACAAGCAGAGGGAAGTGCAGATCGGCGTGGAGGCTACCGGCGGTTCAGACGCGGTGGTCTTCGGGATGGTCGACAAGCACTTCGATCTTGGTATGGGCAATACCTATTCGTTGGGCAACGCTTACTTTGGTCGGCCGCCCTACAAGGAACAGGTGCAGGTCCGCATCATCGCCATCGGGCAGGACACCCCTCGGCAGGTATTCGCGCGCAAGGACTCCGGCATCAGGACCCCCGCCGACCTCAAGGGCAAGAAGTTCATCGGCAAGCGCAAGGCCCTCGTAGACGTGGAGGAACTCGCCAACGCGATACTGAAGGTCTGGGGTGTGCCTAAGAACGAGGTGAGGGTCCTGGATTTCGCCGAAGCCAACGAGGCGTACGAATCCCTCAAGATGGGCTCCGCCGATGCGGGTGTTTTTCCCGCCACGATCGGCGACGCCAACAGTACCGAACTGGCGCAGACAACCGACATAGTGTGGCTCGATCTGGGACCCAAGATCGACGACCTACTGAAGGAACTGAACCCGGCCTTCTTCCCAGTGGAAGTGCCGGCGAGTAAGTACAGAGGGCTGGACAAAGCGGTCCAAACTGTGTCCGCAGGGTCGATAGTGCTTTTCGCTCGAGCCGACATCTCAGACGAAACAGCATACAGTATAAGCAAGACGATATTCTCCCTCTCTCAACAGGAATTGAAAGCAATACACGCCACGGCCGTCAATTACAGCATAGAGAACACGCTTCGGAAGTTCCCGATTCCTATCCATTCGGGGACCGTGAAGTACATGAAGGAAGTAGGTAAGTGGACTGACGCCGCGGAGAAGAAGCAGCGGGGATTGCTGCAGTAGGACCTTCTCGTTGTTGCCGTGAATAACCCGACCCGGGAGGCGGAAGGGGCCTGGTTGTTGAAAGATGGTGTAGTCGCTTTCATCCCGTACGAGCAGCACGTGAACTTCACCAGAGGAGCGTCTGAATGAATCGCGGCCAACTTCTGACCATAATCGCAGGCATCACTGGGCTGTATCAAGTCGTCATCGCGTCCCGTGTACTCACGGTGTTCGGCGTATACTTCTCGAACGTGCCGCACCGCGCTGTCAGCGTTGTGCTAGTGCTCATAATCGTTTACCTGTCCTTCTCCCTGCGCGGAGAAAAAGGCGAGGACGCAAGGCTGGCCTGGTACGACGCCCCCCTGCTCCTGGGCGGATTGATCGGCGCTGGATTCATCGCGGTGTTCTACGACGCCGCCCTGGATTACAGCACTCGGGCCTCTCTCGACACCTTCGGGATCATTATGGCCCTCTTGCTCGGTGTCGCGCTCCTCGAGGCGGTGCGACGAAGTCAGGACTGGATCATGGTGTTGCTGGTTGTCGTCCTGATCTCGATGACGGTGTTCCAGAACTACTTGCCTGGGGTGCTGCACGGCAAGGGCCTTTCGGCGGGTCGCCTGGCATACAGCATCTACATCGGATCGGGCGGGATCTTCGGATTGGCCCTACGGGTGGCCACCAGCATCATCGTCGTGTTCCTGGTTTACGCCCGCCTCTTGCGGCAGGCGGGCATCGGCGAGTGGTTCCTGGAGTTGGCGACGGCGCTCACCGGCCGCACCCGAGGCGGACCGGCCAAGGCCTCGATAGTGGCGAGCGCGTTCTTCGGCATGATCTCGGGTTCCCCCACGGCCAACGCCGCAACCGTAGGCACATTCACCATTCCATTGATGATAAAGGCAGGCTATCGGCCGAAAGTTGCCGGCGCGATAGAGGCCTGCGCCTCGAGCGGCGGGCAGATCATGCCCCCGGTTATGGGCGCCGTCGCCTTCGTCATGGCAGAGTGGATCAACGTTCCCTACGGAGAGGTGGCCAAGGCAGCCTTCATTCCGGCCACTCTCTACTTCGTGGCCCTGCTCGCTTCGGCCCACTTTGAGGCGCTCAGGAGCGGCCTGGGAACAATGCCAATGGATCAAATCCCTTCCGCAATGGCCGTGCTCAAGAAGGGGTGGTTCTACCTGATCCCCCTGGGAGCATTGATCTACTTTCTCGTTTTCGCCGGTTATCCCGCCGACGTAGCAGGAATGTACTCCCTCCCGCTCCTGATCGGCAGCAGCTTCCTTTCACGGAACCGCGAGCACTGGCTTACGCCCAAACCGCTATTTCTCAGCCTCGCCGCTGCCGCAAAGACCTGGGCACCAATCGCCGCCATATCTGCTTCTGTGGGGATGCTGATCGGAGCGCTCGAGCTCAGCGGTCTGGCGATTCGCGTCCCCGCCTTCCTGCTCGATGCGTCCGGAGGGAACCTGGCCCTGACCCTTCTCTTCGTTGGCCTGGCCAGTCTGGTGTTGGGTACCGGCCTGGAGTCCATTCCCTGCTATATGTTGTTGGCTTCCCTCGCCGCGCCGACCTTGATAACTTTGGGGCTGTCACCAATAGTAGCACACTTCTACGTGCTGTACTGGGGCGTGGCTTCGTTCATAACCCCACCGCTGGCTGTACCCGTCTACGTGGCCTGTGGATTAAGCGGATCAAGACTATGGCCCACCGGCTGGGAGGCGATGAAATTCGGCATCTGCGCTTACGTGGTTCCTTTCGCCTTCGCCTTCAACCAGGCGCTGATGCTGCAGGGATCGCCGCAGATGATAGCTATCGCCACTATCACGGCGACGATGGGTGCGGTAGTAGTGGCAGCGGGGCTGCGAGGATACCTCCTGTGGCCGATGAATATCATGCAAAGGCTGGTGGCGATGGTCGCAGGATTGCTTCTCATCGCCCCGGATGTTTCTGTCTCTCTTGTAGGGTTAGGAATCGTCGTGGCCGTGATCCTTTGGCAGCTTCGCACGCGGCCGGTGCCGGTGCCCCAGGTGGGCCAGAGCGCTGCCACAGGAGAATAGGTTCGGACAGCTCATCAATTACCTGCTTGAGTGAGGAGTGATTAACACATGGGAGTAGAGAGGATCAATTACGAAGCTTGCACCAGTTGCGGCAAATGCTACGACATGTGCCCTATGGACGTATACGAGCGTGCCGGCAGGACATACTACATCGCCCACAGCAAGGATTGTATGACCTGTTTCCTGTGTGAAATCGATTGCCCTAAGGACGCAATCTACGTCGGCCCGGAGCGTGGCCGGCCAGTGGTCTTGCCGTACTAACCGCCTGGCACTATCTGGTTCTGGTGGGCTTGAGCGACCTTGTCAACTAGCTCGCGCATCAACTCACTGGGGGGCATGACGCAGCGGGTGACCATTGGCCGGTCGCTCGTCACGGAGCCCGAGCTCCTTCTGGTGGACGACCTTTTGTGAGAGGTTTGCGGCCGGCTTGACACGGGGGACTCTTGTATGGTACGTTTTTCCTTGCTTACGACAGTGCCTTGCAACCCCCGGAATCGCTCGTCCGTCGTGTTCCAAGGAGCAAGGGCTGGACGTTGAGGTCGTGCGCTTCGGAACGGCCGCAAGAATGATAGCTCCATTGCGCGTAGCACGATTGGACGCGGGAGCCGGCCACCAATATCATCGAGAAGCTAGGAGTTTACAAATAATTCGGTCTTGGGTCGCAAATTAGCAATGGAAAACGCCCGCAACCGTACCTCTGCGCTAGGGGCGGTGGACAAGGCGTTGCAGATACTGGCCGTTTTCTCTAGCGCAGCCCCGGAGTTGGGCATAAGCGAGCTTGCTGAGAGGCTTGGCCTCCCCAACAGCACTATTCACCGGCTTGCAGGCAGACTGCTCGTAGCAGGATTCCTGGCACAGAACGAGACTAACCGCAAGTACCGTCTCGGCCTCAGGATCTTCGAGTTGGGCAGCCTTCTGATTAGCCAGCTTGACGTGCGCGATTTGGCCAGGCCATATCTGGAACACTTGGCTGCTGCAACCGGTGAAACAGTACATCTCTCCGTGCTGGATGGCCCTGATGTGGTCTACATCGACAAGATTGCCAGCTCGCAGCCCGTGCACGTAGACACGAGGGTCGGCGGCCGCAACCCAGCATTTTACGTGTCCACAGGCAAGGCCCTGCTGGCGCATTTACCCGGCGAGGCAGTCGAGGTGCTGTTCGATCAGGCGACTCCTCCCTATCCCAAAGAGTGGCGCAAGGATTTCCTTGGCCACCTGGAAGTTACCAGGAAGATAGGTTACGCAACCAACAGGAACGAATGGAGGCCCGGCGTTGCCAGCGTTGGAGCCGCCATCTTCGACCATTCAAGACAGGCAATTGCAGCTATCGGCATCGTTGGGCCGGTAGGTCGATTTGACGACGCAACTGTGGAACGCCTCGGAGCGATGGCGGCCGTAGCAACAGAGGGCATATCGGCTACCGTGGGGTATAGGCCAGTAGACGACTGCGCGAAGAAAAGCAGGAAATAGCATGGACGATACAACAAGGGCGACGCGGCGGTGTCGTAATACACGTTTCTAGATACCTCAGCCTCCTCTGGCATCAACTCGTAGAAAGGCAGCCCTCCACCCCAGTGTGCGCAAACCAGTTTCAGGTCGGGAAACCGCTTGGCCAGATGGTAAACCTGCGCGAGTTCTGCCGCGCCTTTTCCCTTGAAATCGTGGCCGACCGGTCAACCTTCGCCCTAGAACCGCCATCTGTTTTATCAGCGCGATCGCCTGTTCGCGCAGGCGGGTCAGCTTTGAATCATATTGTGCTAATGACATTAGGCCATAGGCCAGGGCCACTATCCACAGCAGTCGCTCGATGGCCTTCCAGTCCCGCACCATGAAGCCCCCAAGCTTTCATTGTTTCAAACCCGGATTCAATCGCCCACTCCAGGAGTGGACCCGTGCAATCCCTTTCGCTTCCCCCAGCGTTGCCACCGGTAGCGTCGTCGCGACCACGAGGGTCTCGTCACATCCTTCAAGGGGAACCAACTCGACGAAGTTCAGTTTCGCTTCCTGGCAATCGTTTTTCCGTCCAGATCGGCTGAATCGGATAGTCGCTGTCTTCTCCGGCTGCCCACTCGCGTTGCCTGGCGCTCTTGCTTTCGTTTTCCCATTGCTGTTAGCCTTCTTCTTGCGCCGCCTCTTCGAATGTGACTTGCGAACTCGACCGATATGCTGCACGTAGTTGTCGCCCTTGCCCTTACCTCGACTGCGCTCGGGATATTCAGTAGGATCAATCACCACAATGGCCTTGCCGGTGTAAGTCGCCATCCGCTCTACCGGAATTCGGCGCAAGATACTCTCAAGCAAGTACCTACTCAAGGAACCCATGGGGAACTTCGCTTCATCCAGGAAGTAGGCTAGACTCATAGCCACGGATTTCACCGTTATGGCGCGTCGCCGGGGCGCTACGGCTTGAGCCAGGACAATGAGCCGGGTAGAGCGCTTGACCAGCACGGCGAGGATGAGTTGACGGAAGGTGCGCATATTGCGGGCGTCGGGTTCGTGCCAGGCGATTGCCTGGCGTGCAACTTGCAGTACCTGATTCAGGATTGCGGCTAATTGGCCGCGTCCACGTAGAGCCACGGTTGCTTGCATGGGCTGTACCTCCAATACAACCTACTGCAAGTTCCGTGGCTCACTCTCTTACGCCAGCTCTCTTGCTACAGACGCTTTCTTGGAACTGGAGTCTCTCCCTTACGGACACTGGTTCGATTCGAGCTGTTCCCAGCTTCACCATTCTTGCCCGTATCCAAACTCACGAAAAGGCGTTATAATCTCGGCCTACAGTAAAACTGGGCGAAAATCCACTCCGTGTTCCTCGCGGGCAATAACCGGCGGCTGAGCCGTAAGAGGTGGGGTGAGGAGCATTTTCTAGAGGTCATTTTGCCAGATGATGTGGGCATCGCGCTGGCTTCCGCGGAGTCGGGGCCATGCGACGAAAAGGCTGGTGATAGCGAGCTGGTAGCGGCTCTCAAGAGGCGGGATCAAGGCGCCGTGATTGAAGCGTACCGAAGGTATTCGAACGCGCTATACCGCTACGCCTACTATCAGGTCGGAGATGCTCACCAGGCAGAGGATATTGTGTCCGAAGTCTTTTTGAGGATGATGGATAAGATCGATTCCTATTCGTACCAGGGCGTTCCCTTCAGCGCGTGGCTGTATCGCATTGCCCACAACCTGAGCGCCGACTATTTCCGTGGACTGAACAGGAGGAACGGTGTGCTCGTAGAAATGAGGCATAGGACCACAGCTCCTGACCCGGCGATGATTGCCGAGTCCCGTCTCACCATCGAGCATCTGCAGCAGGCGTTGGAGAGTCTGACCGAGGAGCAGCGTCGCGTGGTTATTCTTAAGTTTGTCGAGGACATGGATAATCGCCAAGTCGCCGTGATTCTAGGCAAGAGCGAGGGGTCCATCAAATCGCTGCAGCATCGGGCGCTTGGTGCGCTCCGGCGCCTTCTAGCAAGGGGTGAAGGTCGATGAACGGGAACATCGACGAGTTTCTGGACGCCCAGCTCGAGCAATCGCTCCGTCCTGATCATGGCAGCGACGCAGTTGAGGCTGGAGAAGACGATCAGGAATACCTGGCCGACCTGGTGCGCGTGGCCGAATTGATCAGGGACTTGCCCCGGCCAAGCCTCTCTCCAGGAGCGGCTCGGCGAATCGAAAGCCGGTTGATGACGCGTGCGACGGAGTGGAGCGGGTACCAAGGCGGAGGTGGGATGCACGTGAACTCACGGCATGCGCCAAACGCCGCTCTCCCGGGGAACGTCTCTTATCTGCGCCGCGTGCTCGGACTGGCCGCAAGCGTTTTGCTGGTGCTGGCCGTGATTGGTGGAGGAAGTGTGATGGCCGCCGCCGATAGCCTGCCCTATAGCCCGCTCTATGGATTGAAGATAGCCGGCGAGCAGGCGCAACTCCTGGCGGCACGGAGCTCGGTCGCTCGCGCCCGAGCCAGGTTATTGATCGCGGAGCACCGACTGGCTGAGATCGAATCGACGATCGCTTCGGGAGTAGAATCGAATGATACTCAAATAGAAGCGCTGCAGCAGGAAATAGACAACGCTCTGGGTGAGATCGAGGCAATCCCCAACCGGGGCGCATTACCTCTTCTCTCACAGCTGAACGGTATCATAACTCGACAGAAAACGGTGTTGCAGGCGGTGCTGGCCATTGTGCCTCCGGCCGGCCGGGCTTCTCTTGAGCGCACGGTGGAAGAAGCGGATAGAGGACAAAGCCTGGCGTCCGAGGCATTGGTTCGGGTTTTGCGCGAGCATCCCGATGCTGCTACCCCTGCGCCGACGATTACTCCTGCTCCCAAGAAGTCGCGGCCATCCGGTATCACGTCGTCCGCGTTGCCTCCTGCGGCGACCGCGGAGCCCGAGGCGCCGGCGATGGTAGAGCTCAGCGGAAGCATTCAGGCCATAGAAGGTGCAATCTGGTTGCTCAACGGACAGAGACTGCTGGTTGACGGCCGAACCAAGATCGAGGGGGAATCAAAGGTCGGCCGAAGTGTGAATGTGAAGCTGGTTCGGTTGGCAGATGGCACGCTGCTGGCCGTTGAAGTGGAGGTAGAGTCCGACACGTCGCCCACGCCGGTCGAGGCGCGTGAGGACGAATCTCCGCAAAAGCGGGAGGGCTTCACGGCCTTCGAGCCTGCCGAAACACAAGAGTTTGATTCATCCAGAGACCCGTCGGCCATGGCGACCCGCGGTGGCGAATCCTCCAAGACCCCTTCGCCCACCGAAACCCGGGAAGCCGAGCGAACGGGGACTCCCGAGCCAGAGGAAGCGCGGGAGTCGAAGTCCTCTGGAACCCCGTCCCCTACTGCGTCCTCAACGCGTACGAGGGAAGTCGACGGAGGACGAGAGAACTCGACCGAGGAACCAAGGGAGGGGGAGCGTGAAAGCGAGTCTGCGCCGGTGCCGATCCCCACGGTGACTGCAGCACCATCCGCTGCACCGTCGAAGACCAGCTCTCCCGCTCCCACGGTCGAGAAGACCAGTACCACGGTTCCCCCGGTGGAAGAGGGCAGCACACTCCGTCCCACGGAGGTGAAGCCCACCTATCCTTCTGCCACGCCCGTTCCCGTGACGCGGGATTCGAAGGAGACTGAGTCCCGGACTGAACGGGAAAGCAAGGACTAATACTTGCCGGCGGGGCAAAGGCTCTGAGACATCCTCGATCATCTCGCGATAGACCAATAATCAGCGATGGAGGAAATGAAATGAGGCCAAAAACGATCGTATTCGGTATGGTAGCTCTGGCTGCCGTCCTGATCCTGGCAATAACCGCGGTGCCTGCAGGGGCTACTCCAAGTAAGACTTCTGCCTGCGGCGGGTGCCACTCTGCCGATTCCGCGGTAAGCGTATCTTTGACCGCCACTTCAGTAACCGCTACCGACACTACCTACGCCTTCACAATAACCGGCCCCTATGCGGGGGCCACGGGATTCGGGGTTTTCGATGCGTCGGGAAACAAGAACGCTGGCGACTACGTTTCGGCGGGGTCGGGCACGTTCAAAGTTCCCAATGGCGGCACCTACACGTTCTATGGGGTCAATAAGGATACCTCGAGTATGAAGGGGTATGCTTCGCAAACGCTGAACCCGACGGCGCCCCCAGCTGCAACGCCGACCCCTGCGCCATCGTCCACGCCGACGACCACTCCTATGCCGACTTCCACTGCAGTGCCGACGACTACTCCTGTGCCAACGTCTACCCCTGTGCTAACTGCTACTGCAACACCCGTCCCTCCCGCGGTGCCGCCGGTGGTCACGCCGGTGCAGCCGCCGTCTACCGAAGATGAAGACGACGAAGGAGATGACCACGAGTTGGAGAAGGAAGACGACCACGAGTCGAAGACGGAAGTGGAGCGCCAGTCGAAGACGGAAGTGGAGCGCCAGTCGAACACGGAAGTGGAGCGCCAGTCGAACACGGAAGTGGAGCGCCAGTCGAACACGGAAGTGGAGCGCCAGTCGAAGACGGAAGACGAGCACAAGTTCAAGACGGAAGATGAGCACAAATCGCGGAAAGAAGACGAACGCAAACGTGTTTCTGACGTGAAGAAGGTCGTCACTCGCGAGGTCGAGAAAAAGGATGTGAAGCGGGACGACTAATAACCCGTAGCACATCGCGTCAAGACAACAGGGAGCCCAGGGGAGTTGCAGGTCAACCCCTGGGCTCTTCCATTTGGTGGTTTGAAGGCAAGAAACGCGATCCGGAGGTTGTTCTGTGCTCTTACCTGAAGGCCGCTGGGATTGCGCCAAATGTGGTCTTGTGCGGATGCCGGCTGGTATAATTGCTAGGTGGGGTAATTTGGCGCTAAGGACTTGGGGGCCGGGTGGTAAGACCGAAGGGCAGTCCAAAGTACGTCAATAATCAGAACAATGATCAGCACGTCTACGCCGTTCTGGAAGCGGTGAACGCCGCTGTCCTGGCTATTAGTGCTGAGCTCTCGCCTGAGCGCGTTTTGCAGACTATCGTAGATCAGGCGAGGATACTGGCCAATGCCAAGTATGCGGCCCTAGGCATCGGCTCGGATCCGACTCGCCCGTTCCACCCCTGGGTATTCTCGGGCATGACGGAGGCCCAGGCTCGTCTGCTGCCGCATCATCCTCGGCCGGTGGGGTTGCTGGGAGCCGTCGTCAGCGAAGGTCATACCATACGCTTGCGCGATGCCAGTAGAGATCCTCGCTTCCACGGTTTTCCACCGTCACACCCACAGATGACCAGCTTCATGGGAGTTCCCATTCGATACCCAAACGAGACCATCGGTAATCTGTATTTGACCGAGAAGATCGGAGGCGACGAGTTCACTTCGGAGGACGAACGTGCGATCGGCATGCTTGCCGCCCACGCCGGCATTGCCTATCGGCAGGCCCAGCTCTACGATCAGCTCCAGATAGAGCGCGCGCGACTGGAGACGGTCTTTGAAAACTCGCCGGCGGCCATTGTGTTCGTCGAAGCGGAAACCGATCGTATCTACGAGAACAAAGCGGCCCAGGGCTTCTTTGGCCGCCCTCTGCGGTCCGAAGCAGGTCGGCGGCAGTACCTGGGCCAGATTCTCGGTCCTGACGCCGGTCCCTTGCCCCTGGACGATCTACCGACTTCCAGGGCTTTGAGGGGAGAGGTGGTGCTGGGCGCTGAATTGATCGTTCGGCGTCTCGACGGCCGGGAAATTCCCGCACTGGTAAACGCCGCACCGGTGCGCGACCCCGAAGGCGACATAACAGGTGCGGTGGCAATCCTGCAGGACATCACGCCGCTCAAGCTCGAGAGGCTGCGGGAGGAGTTCATCTCCGTGGTAACCCACGATCTGAGAACGCCGATCAGCGTGATCTCCGGCTTTGCCGAGTTTCTCAATCGTCGGGCGGAAAAACAGGAGATGAATGTACCAGAGAAGAGAGCTATCGAGGGCATCCGGACCTCGACCCGCAGGCTGAATCGGATGGTCCAGGACCTCCAGGACGCTTCGCGCATCGAGGCCCACCGCCTTGCTTTGGAGAAGCAGAAGGTGGACATCTCGACGCTGGTTCGGGACGTGGTGGATCGTCTCAGCGGGCTTCTGGCGCCGCATCCGGTACGCCTGGAGGTACCGCCAGTACCGTCGATGGTGGAGGTAGACCCCGAACGCATTGAGCAAGTGCTTATCAACCTGCTCACCAACGCGGCCAAGTACTCCCCGCCAGAGAGCGAGATTGTGGTGGGTGTAGAGGCCGGCCCTTCCGAAGTGGTCGTTTACGTGAGAGATCGTGGGCAAGGAATCCAACCGGAAGACATCCCCAAGCTGTTTAGCCGCTTCTATCGCACCAGGGAGGCGCGCGCCAGCGGTCACGAGGGCCTTGGCATAGGACTCTATATCAGTAAAGGCCTGGTGGAGGCCCACGGCGGTCGAATCTCGGTGGAAAGCAAACCCGGCGAGGGCAGCAAGTTCTATTTCTCCCTGCCCCTCGCTTGGCTGAAAACGTGCAGGGTGGGGGAATAGGGGTGGTGGAGAATTGAACGTACTCGTTATCTTCACCAACACGAACCGCATGCTTGCTCCCGTCCCGCTGGGTGCCTCGCTGGTTGCTTCGCGACTGAGGCACGACGGATACCACGTCCGTTTCGTAGATCTTATGTTTGCCAAGTCGCCTGCCAATGCGGCGGCTCAGGCGGCTCGGGAGTTCCAGCCCGATCTCGTATGCTACTCCATCCGCAACGTGGACAATCAATCCTCGACCGAGTTCGTCGATCCGATGCCAACCATAAATAATGACCGCGTTCAAAGTCGTATCACTTCGCTCCGAGGAGCGCTTCAACCGCGTCGGCGCCACTATCCCGCCGGGGCTGGAGATCATTCACTGTGCTGAGACCGACGAGGAAGCGGTGGCCGAAGCCTGCAAAGACGCCGATGTCATACTCGGCATGACGGCCAACATAACCGCCCGCGTGACCCAGCGCGCTGCCAAATTGAAATTCATTCAACAGGGCACCGCCGGCTATGAAACCGTTGTTCGTGGTAAACGGCGTGGAATAGCGGCCGCTGGGGACGAGCAGACTGAACCGCTCTCGCAAGGACACGTTCAGTACCCGTGGCGACTTCGTGGAAGGTGCCGGGTCGGCCGGGCTAGTGCCACAGCGGAACGTGGATCGCTCGGCCGATAGCTTCGTCAAAGGCTTCGGCGAGGGCCTCGGACAGGCTAGGGTGCGCGGCAACGTTGGAGCGCACCACAGCGGCAGATAGCTCCGCCCTGATGGCAAGCGCGGCCTGCCCGATCAGCTCGGTAGCGTGGGCCCCCAGAATGTGGACTCCCAGGACCTCCCCGTACTGCTTATCCACGACTACCTTCGCGAACCCGTCGGTTTCGCCCGCTATCCTGGCTCTTCCATTGGCCAACAATTCGAACCGGCCGACGGCGACCTCGTAGCCTTCTTCTGAAGCCTGTTGCTCCGTTAGGCCGACGGAGCCAACCTCGGGAACGGTGTAGACGCATCTGGGGATGCCACGGTAGTCGATTATGGCTTCGTGCCCCAGGGCGTTTTCGACGGCCACGATGCCTTCCCGCGAGGCGACGTGTGCCAGCATTATCCCCCCGGTTACGTCCCCCACAGCGTAGACGCGGGGAACGCTCGTCTCCATATGCCTATCGACCGCTATCGCTCCCGACTTCACCTCGACCCCAGCTTCGTCCAGTCCCAGTCCGTCCAGCATTGGCCTGCGCCCCGCCGCCAGCAGCACGTACTCCGCCCCCAGCTTGTGCTCGCCCTCCGCCGTTGTCACCACCACCTGGGCCGTCTCTGCTGACGTTTCCCGGATTTCCTCGACCTTGGCCCCCGCCAGGACCTGAATGCCCATCTTTCCCAGCTGCCTCGAAAGCGCTGCCGCGATGTCCGCATCCTCGTCTGGAAGTATCTGTGCCATCATCTCGACGATGGAAACGCTCACCCCCAGCTTGGCGAAGATGGTGGCCATCTCCACCCCCACCACACCGCCTCCGATAATCGCCAGCGAGCGGGGCAGCGTCTCCAGCGCCAGCGCCTGGTCGCTAGTCAAAACCCTGGAGGAATCTATGCCGGGGATCGGCGGTCTGGCTGGTACCGAACCGGTGGCCAGGATCACTTTCTTCGCCCCCAGCGTGCGCGTGCCCTCCCCACTGGTAACCCTTACCCGGCTTGACGCCGTGATCCGTCCGATTCCTTCGACGATCTCAACGCCATCGTCTATCAATAGATTCCTGACGTCCTCGACCAAGGAATTGACGACGTTGGCTTTCTGTTGCTGTAACTTTCTGTAGTCGAAGCCGACTTCGCCCACCAGCAGACCGTAGCGGCGCCCTCGTTCCACCTCGTCGAGATAGGAGACACCCTGCAGGAGGGCCTTGGTGGGGATGCAGCCTTGGTTCAGGCATGTGCCGCCGATGCTATCCTTCTCCACCAGCACCGTGGCGGCGCCCAGCTGCGCCGCCCGAATAGCCGCCACGTACCCGCCGGGGCCAAGGTCGAGG
>JAMDCE010000014.1 GCA_023489135.1 Chloroflexota bacterium | reverse complement strand
CCTGCGGGGATGGAAAACCGTCTTCTGATTAGGTTCAGGTACCCTCGCTTCGTAGTGGAAGACTGAAGTAGAATGTGCTTCCCCTGCCCTCCTCGCTCTCAAACCACATCCTACCGCCGTGTCGCGAAACAATCTCCAACGATATGCTCAACCCCACGCCCATTCCACCGTAATCGTATGGTGTACCGATATGCGCCCGGTAGAATCGCTCGAAGATGCGTCCCTGCTTTTCCTTGGGGATACCTACGCCATAATCCTTGATCGATACCACTGCGTCGTGATCGAGAACGGCCACCTCCAGGTCTATGTCGCCGCCCTTGGGTGAATATTTGATGGCGTTGTCGATCAAGTTGATCAGCACCTGCTCCAGGCGACCACGGTCGCCCTGCACGAGCACTGGCTCCGCCTTTACCACCCGGATGCGGTGCTTGGCTGTGGTCAGCGCCATCCGGTCGACAACCTCTTCCACCAGTTTCGGGAGTTCGATTCTCTCCTTGGCCAGCTCCAGGTACCCCAGATGAAGCCGCGAGATGTCGAGCAAATCTTTGACAATCATGTCGAGCCGGTCCGCGCCTCGATTTATAGCGCCCAGCATCTTGCGGCACTGTGGAGGGAACTCTTCAACTCTCCGCAGGAGCGCCTGGGCGTAACCCTTCATAACAGCAACGGGTGTCTTGAGCTCGTGGGCGGCAACAGAGATGAATTGATCCTTAAGCCTGTCCAACTCCTTAATGCGCGTGATGTCGCTCAAGACCTGTACTGCGCCGACAATATTGCCCTCAAGGTCACGAATCGGTGCAGCGCTGACCAACAGGTAGACATCACGCTGGGTGGGCAATTCCCGGGCGATCTCCTCGTAATCGCGGACGATCTCGCCGCGCAGAGCCCGCGACGACGCGAGTTCTTCCGCATTTACGGGCCGACCATCGGGATGCCTGAGTTTGAGCAGGTGCAAGTAGTCCACCATGGGTCGCAGCGCTTCCTCTTTTCTCGTCAAGCCGATCAGCTTCAACGCCGACTGGTTCAAGTCGACTATGCGACCTTCTTTATCGCATACGAACACTTCATCGGCAATGCTTTCAACAACCGCCTCCAGTTCGCTGGCCCGTTGTTGAGCCGTCTCAGCCAGTTGCTCCACTTCCGTGAGCAGCCGCTCCCGCTCTGCCTCCGCTCGCTTTCGCTCGGTAATGTCGCGGTTGCTACCACGGGTGCCCAGGAACTGTCCGTCGGCGTCGTAAACTGGCTGACACTGATGGCTAATCCACGTCTCCCTCCCGTCTCGGCTGATTATGCGAAACTCCAGCTCTCCCGGCGTGATTCCGCGTTCTACCTCCTGACGATGAGCAACCCAACGCGGTGCATCGTCCGGATGAACAATGCGGGAAAGAAAGTCGGGGTCCGCCTCAAATTCGCGAGCACCATACCCGGTAATACGCTCGCAGGACGGCGAGCAGTAAAGAAACTGGCGCTGTGGACTGATCCAAAACTCCCAACTGTAGGCGTTGTCGGCAACGATGCGGTATCTGGCCTCGCTCCGCCGTAGCGCCTCGTCGTCATCCTTGCGTTGAATAGCCATAGCAAGGACATTGGCGATGGCCTGCAGGAAGCTAATGTCATCTTGGGTGAACGTCCGTCGTCTGGTGGTATGCGCACCCAGGACACCAAAGGGACGATCTCTTCCAGCGATGATCACGCTCATACCGCTCACTACCCCGTGTTCGCGAAGCAGCGGTGGGCCGCTGAAGCGTGTCTCAGTGCGAAGATCTTCGACGATCACTGGCTTGTCGGAAAGGAGAGTATAGCCAGCCTGGGAATCTGTCCCCGCGCCTACCGTGGCCTGCCTTACGTAACCCTCCTTCCACCCCACGCCCGCGCGCAAGAGCAACGCCTTGCCATCGGGAAGTAGCTCCAGGACCTTCGCATACTCCACCTGGAGGCGTTGAGCAAGAAGGACGACCGCTTTATCCATTAAAGTAGAGGTGTCAAGGCCAGCCAGCGCTTGTTGGCCTAGTTCAGCTACGGCCGCCTGCTGGCGCTCCCGCGCTTGGAGTTCCTCCTCCGCCAGCTCGCGCTGGGCAATTTCTGTGTGCAATTCCTCATTGGCTTCTGCAAGCTCTGTAGTTCGCTCCTTAACCCGTATTTCTAATTCATCGCGAGCTCTTCGTAGGTCCTCCTCCATCCGTTTCCTATCACTGATGTCTATCCCAAACGAAATCGTCCCGATAACTTTGTCTTGCTCTCGCACCTCGCTGTTCCGCCAGGAGATATACCGCTCCTCACCGGACTTCGTCAGAATCGGATTCTCGAAGGTCTCGGGCAACACTGCACCTGCCATCGCCGCGGTAAACATTTTCCACACCAGTGGATACCTGTCTTTGGGCACAAGCACTTCAAACCAGTTCTTCCCCTTCAGCTCGTCTCTCGCGTAGCCTGTGATTTCTTCGGCTTCCTGATTGAAGAGGCTGATGTTTCCCGCTGAGTCCAAACCTACGATCATTACATTCGCTGTCTCAACAAGTTTCTCGGAGTACTCCTTTTCCCGCCGTAGCGCCTCCTCTGCTCGTACCCAATCGGTCACATCTAGAAGCGATAACACCAAGCCCTCAACTCGCCCGGCTCTATCCTTAACCGGCACCAAGCTCAAGTCCCAGTAGGTAACACCCCTCCAAGGCAGATAGGCGAACTCGAAAGGCTTGGCCTGGAACTCGACGGGTTGGCCTGTCTCTCTCACTCTCTCGAAGATGGCCTGATTCTCCGGGTTAGGAAACAACTCGAAGTGGTTGCGGCCTATTAGCGCCTCTTTGCTGTAACCGGAGCCCTGAGCGTAGGCGGAGTTGACTCTGACGAAGTTGAGCTGGGCATCGAGGTAGGCCAGTTGGGTATGGGTGCTCTCCATAATGGCCTGAAGCGTGTCCCGCTCCTTCTCCAGAGTTCTGGCCAACTCCTCTGGGTTCTGCCGCTCCCCCCCGCCCTGTGCCAGCAGCCGTTCGCGTTCTTCCTCCGTCCTCTTCCGTTCGGTCACTTCACGAAGCAACAGAAGATAACCTAGAAGAGTGCCATCCGCCCCATAGATCGGAGACACCGTGGAGTCCCAGTAGGTAACACCCCGCTCGGGCTGGTCCTTGAAGACAAAGGGATACTCCTCGGCTCGGAAAGGTCTGCCTGTCTCACGGATGTCGCGGTAGATGTGCTCTACTTGCTCCATCGAACCTGGAACCACTTCTTCCCCGCAATGACCTACTATCTTGTCAAGAGGAACAACAATTTGTCTCGCTAGGCTCTGGTTGGCGGCGCGGATGACAAAGTCTAGATCAATGAAGGCCATTCCGTCCGCCGAGCCCGTGAAGATCGCAGAGAGGACAGCGGCCTGCTCTTCGACTGTGAGAGAGAGCCTATCACTTCGATAGATGGTACCACCCGAATCTATACTTTCGCCTCGTCGTAGGCTACCTCGCCGAGAGCTCGTCATTTTGCCTTACGCTCCTTTGCGCTTCAATCTGCTAACGCTATCTGCCTTGACCGAGTCAATACGAAAAGCGCCCGGGCTTGGGGCGCCAATCCCAGGCTTGTCCACTTGTTTCCACTCGTGCGCTCGCATAAGGAGGTTGCAGACACTTTTCGACAGGCAAGAATCGTGCCAGTAATTAAACAAGGCAAATAGGGGTAGTGTCCAGAAAATTGCGCTCTTTTTGCGGAATCGCCCTCATTCTCCAGGAAAAGCGCAAAACAAGGCTCACTACCGCAGTTAGGGCGGACCCATAGTGTACGCGGGACTGCAGAAAAGCCACCGCGTGGCCACTATTTGCCCTTTTTGTGTTAAAATGCTGTCCAAAGTCTGAGGAGAGAGGAAGAGCCGTGACCCCTCGACGCATCGTGTTATACACAGTACTCGTTCTCAGCGTCCTGGTAGCATTCTACCTCGTTTACCGCGTCAAAGAGATTCTCATTCTCACCGTCATCGCTATTCTCCTGGCCATCGCCATCGAGCCGTTAGTCACCTATCTCCACCGCCGAGGCCTTCGCCTGGGTCTGAGCATCCTTCTGGTCTACTTCATCATTCTTGTCGCCGTGGGATTGATCGGGTTTCTCATCGTTCCTGTGGTGGCCCAGCAAGTGACAGGCCTGGTGGAAGAACTTCCGAAGACCGTCGCGCGCCTTCAATCGTACGCCCTTCAAATAGACAACAACACCCTTCGCTCAACTGCAACCACTGTCCTCACTAACCTCGATAAATCCCTCTTGCTGACTCCAGGCTTGGCCCAAGGAGTCTTCGACGTTACGGTGAGCGTCGCCGGCACGCTCTTTGGTACAGCTATGGTCTTCGTGATAACCTACTACTGGCTCACGGAGCGCAACCATATTCGAAACCTGGTCATCTCTCTTTTTAAGGCCGAAAACAGGCCGAGAGTCCGGGGCATTTGGGAAGACATTGAGTCAAAGCTGGGAGGCTGGGTGCGTGGCCAGCTTATTCTCTGCGGTATGATCGGCGCCGCCGCTGCTGCTGGCTACCTTGTTCTTGGCATCAAGTATGCTCTAATACTGGCAATAGTGGCAACGGTGGCTGAGTTGATCCCTATGGCCGGTCCCTACATCGGCTTCTCACCGGCGGTAATCGTCGGCTTTACCCAGTCCTTCTGGCTGGGGCTTAGCGTTGGCGCCTACTGTGTGGTCGTTCAGTTCATCGAGGGTAACGTGCTTTTGCCTAGAATAATGAAGAGCACGGTCGGGATCAGCCCGCTTACCGTCATCCTGGCGATGCTCGTCGGAGCGAGCCTTCTGGGAATTGTCGGGGCGCTTCTCGCCGTGCCGGTGGCGGCCGTCATTCAAGTTCTGTATCGCGACCTGGTTTCGCGGTCTGAACTGGGAGACGCAAAAGAGACGGCCAAATTAGATCAAGTGGCCGAGGAGGTACAGGCAAACTGAATTCACCACGATTCGTGATTGGACTGACGGGAAACATCGCCTGCGGGAAGAGCACCGTAATCGCGATGCTCCAGGAACTGGGAGCCAGGACCATCGACGCCGACCGGGTCGCTCATCAATTAATGGCCGCGGGCACTCCCGTCTGGCGAAGCATAGTGGACGAGTTTGGGGAAGGCGTCCTGCTCCCCAGCGGAGAGATCGATCGCCGGAAACTGGGAGGGGTTGTCTTCTCCGACCCGGCGCTTCTGCGGAAACTGGAGTTTCTCACTCATCCGGCGGTGAAAGCGGAGGTGCTCCGGCTCTTGAAGGAGACGGCCGAGCCGATAGCCGTGGTCGACGCCATTAAGCTTATCGAAAGCAGTATGACGGCTCTTTGCAACGCCCTTTGGGTGGTAACGTGTCGGCCAGAGCAGCAACTGGAAAGATTAGTCAAGCATAGAGGGTTGACGGAGGACCAGGCCAAGAAGCGAATTGAGGCTCAGCCGCTGCAGAGCGCGAAGATCTGCCTGGCGCGTGTAGTAATCGACAACAGCGGCAGTGTGGAACAGACCCGCGAGCAGGTGCAGCGCGCCTGGGAGGAAATCGTCAAGGCTTTGGAGGAACCTGAGCCAACTCCTGCTTCAGATAATCAATAACCACGATGCTGGTGGGGTTGGACCGGTAGAGCATGGCCAGGAAGAAACTGGTGTAATCGCCAAAGAAGATCGTGGTCAATTGATGAGAGATGGGGTTGTCCCCTTGGGCTTCCACAACCTCGCAGCGCACCCCCCGCTTCTCCAGAATCTGTCGGGTAACTCGATAGCGCAGGAGGGTGCGAGGGTGAAGCAAGGCCGACTCAAGGAAAACCACTGTGACCTTCTCACCCAGATGGGCCGGGTTCTCATAGCCGACCACGGCATTGTGATTCAGCTCAGGGAGGATCTCGAAGAACGACCAGGCCTTACTATTCTCATTGAACTGACCCTTCCAGCGCCGCGCCACTTCGCTCAAGAGGCCCCCACCGTACACGACCGGTAATTGCCCCTCCAACTTCAAGGCCAGTCTCTTGGCCGGGTTGTCCTTCGCCGGTACGGTTTCATTGATCTTCGCCTCTAGTGCCCCCATAGTTTGAACCGCCGACTTGAGTTCTTCCTCCCTGTCCTTGACGAAATTCAGCTTCTGCAGAATACCGATGAGGGGAACAAAGGAATGGCCAAGGGCCGCGCGGGGCTGCGCCTTGTAGGAGAAGCGGAGCACCGGCACGCCAATTTCTCCGGCCCACTGCCCCAGCTTGCCCCCTGTGGTAATGGCCAGCAACCTGGCTCCTCGCGCGATGGCTTCCTCAAAGCCCGCCAGGGTCTCCTCGGTGGTGA
>JAMDCE010000587.1 GCA_023489135.1 Chloroflexota bacterium | reverse complement strand
CATCGGCCAGTGCAATGATGCGTACTCGGCCATCCAGATCGCGCTGGCGCTGGCGGACGCCTTCGATTGCGGCGTCAACGATCTGCCACTCTCCCTGATACTGTCGTGGTACGAGCAAAAGGCGGTCGCGATCCTGCTGACGCTCCTGCACCTGGGGATGAAGAACATCCGCCTGGGTCCAAGCCTGCCGGCTTTCATTACGCCAAACGTGCTGAAGGTACTGGCGGAGAACTACAACGTTATGCCCATCAGCAAGCCGGACGAAGATCTGAAGGCCATTCTGGGGGAGGAAATAGATGAGAGGGCGGCCTAAGTACGCCAACATAATATGATGGCAAACGCACGGCTCGTCGCGTGGCAATTACGCGTTGCCGCGCGGTGACTCGTCCCTCGCCACTGCCATTGGAGTCGAGAACAAAGTCCGATTGCTGCTCTTCCGCGATCGTGTATAATTGGCTTGCCCTATTGCTTCCGCGGGCGGGTGGCTCTACCCTTAACTCGGTGAGAAGCCGCTTTTGCGCGGGTCAGCCACCCGCTTCCACCCTGGTCCAAATCTCCAGCCTGACCCGCCCCGAGTATCTCGTCGAAGTCGAGGCGGTGGCGGTTCTGGAGTGAGGTGCAGATGAGTCTGCGCGACGCGATTCGAGATAGTTTCCGGGTCTGGATTTCAACTCGTCTCCATCGCGATGCCTAGCTCGGATTCCCCGTCCGTTTTCTCTCCTGGCCGCGCAGTTCGTTGCAGCGTTCGCACGCCGGTGCTGGTCAGGAAGAGCGCGGGGACGACGCCGAGCAGACTCAGAATCGCGGCTACCAGGAAGGCATCGTCGTAGGCTCGTACAGCGGCGCCCATGGCCACCAATTGGCCCAGGGCCATAAGGGCACCGGCTTTGGCCTGGGCCAGCGGGAGGCCCTGGTGGATCAGCGCCTGTTGAATCCCAGCCATCGCATTCTGAACGGCGAAAGAATCCGGCGTGACGGTCTGGGCCAGCATTCCGGAGTGGAAGTTCGTGCGCGTCTGGAGCAGCGTGGCGAATATGGCGGTGCCGAAGGACCCAAAAAGCTGGCGCAGCACGTTGGTTAGCGAAGAGGCGCGGGCCACGAGGTGCGGGGGAACGGTGTTCATAGCGGCGGTCATGGCGGGCATCATCAAGAGGCCCATGCCGGCGCCCCGCAGGATCAACATCAGTCTCAGCTCGTCATCGCTGGTGGCGAGATTGAGCGCCGCCAGGCGCCAGGTGGAGTAGGCCATCACGATCAACCCTGATACGACCAGCGGCCGGGGACCGACCCGGTTGAACAATCGGCCAGAAATCGGCATCATCACGCCGGAGGCGACCGCCTGTGGAAACGTGAGCAAACCGCTCTCAAGCGCGCCGAGGCCGCGGAGATTCTGCAGGAAGAGCGGCAGCAAGAACATCGACGAGAACATAGCCATAGTTGAGATGAAGGTAACCGCGGTGGCCAGGCTATAGGTCGTGTCTTTCAAAACGCGCAGTTCCAGGAGCGGGACCTCGGCGTCCAGCTCGACGATGGCCCAGATTAGCAGAGCGGCGATGCCGGCGAAGAGATAGGCCACGATCATTGGAGAGGTCCAACCGTCGGCGGCGCCCCTCGATAGACCAAGCAACAGACTGCCGAACCCGACGGCGGAGAGAAGAAAGCCAGGGATATCGAAGCGCAGTCCGGGACGGGTTTCTGTTTCCTGAAGTAAGGTGGCGCCCAGGAGCAACCCCAGGAGGCCGACCGGAATGTTAAGGGTGAAGATCACGCGCCAATCGACGTACTCGACCAGGTAGCCGCCCAGGGTCGGCCCCAGAACGGGGGCCAGAATGAGCGGCAAGCCGAATACGCCCATGACCGTCCCGCGCTGCTGGGGTGGAACCGTCTTGTAGATGATGGTCATGCCCAGAGGCATCAACATGCCGCCACCCAACCCCTGAATGACCCGGAAGAAAACGAGGCTGTTGACGTCCCACGACACTCCACAAAGGGCGGAGCCCAGGGTGAACAAACCCATCACCGCCAGGTACACTCGCTTGGTGCCGAAGGTGTCGGTCAGGTATCCGGCAGCGGGCATCACGACGGCCAATGCCAGCATATAACCGGTGAGGATCAACTGGCTGCGGTCGACTGAAGCGCCAAAGACGACGGTGATCCTGGGCAGGGCAATGTTGACGATGGTAGTATCGAGCATCACCATAAATGAGCCGACGATGACCACCGAAAGCGCCTGCCACTGGTAGTCCAGGGCCCGGGCTCGCTGCTTCAGGCGGGAGGCTTGACCCCCTAGCGCAGCCACGAGAGCCATCCGTCCGGTTCAGATACGTGAATGCGCACCTCCGCGGAGCCGCCGAGAGGCAGAGCGTGGCCCGGATTGTCCACCACTATCTTCACCGGGACCAACTGCGTGACCTTGGTGAAGTTGCCGGAGCCATTCTGCTGCGGGAGCAGCGAGAAGGTAGCGGCGGTCGCCGGGGTGATAGTCTCCACTTGGCCCGTAAACGTCTGGCCGAGCGCGTCGACATGTACGTCGACAGTCTGGCCCCGCTGGAGCCGGCCAACCCTGGTCTCCTCGACATTGGCCAGCACCCATTGCGCGGAGGGGTCTGTCACCGCGAGGATGGGTTGGCCGGCGGCCACGGTATCGCCCACGTTGCCTTGGCGAGCCACTACCACGCCATCGATCGGGGAACGGACCTCGGCTCGCAAGTCGCCGGTGCTGCCAAAGCCCATCCTGGGCGTACCCTGCGCCAGTCCCTGGACGGAGGGGAGAGTGATGGTGGCCACCAGCTGGTCCCGCTCCACCCGGCTCCCGACGTCGACCATAACGGCGTCGATGCGACCCGCGTTCAAGGCGCCCACTTGAACCAGCGCGCCGGTAATGCGAGCGTTATCGGTGGAGACATAGAAGGCGTCGTTGTACCAGAAGTGAAGACCAATCAATGCTCCGGCCAGGGCCATCACCACTATCATCGGCATCACGAGGCGGCGCAGCCGAGAACCGGATCTGAGAGCCGCCGGCGGTAGGGTTTCACCCGTCGGTCGCGAAGCAGGGGCTCCGCCGGCGTTGGCTCCCATTTTATTGACTATGCCATCGGCGCGCGATGGTGAATGCACCATCGGACCTCGCTCCACCGCGTCCGAGTTGTCAGGTCTTTCCATTGCTCCTCCAGTAGATCCTTGCTCAACATCGACATTTTAGTGCATTAATGCTAAACTATCAAGGCTAACGAAACAATTAAGGTGAAACAAATGGGTGAGAACAAGACGCAGCTGATCAGCGAAGTCGTGGATCTTCATCGACGGGTCAAACGTGCCCTCGGGCAATACACGCCTGAGGCCTGGATGGACTTGAATCTCACCATCGCTCAGCTCAAAAGCCTGCTCTATATCGCCAGCGAGGGTAGCACTAACTCTCGAAAGCTGGCGGCAGCACTGCGAGTGACGCCATCAAACGTGACCGGCATCGTGGACCGGCTGGTGGAGCAAGGGCTGGTGAGCCGCCAGGAGAACCCCGAAGACCGCCGGGCGATATTGCTTCGGGCCACTGAAGAAGGAGGGGAGATCCTGGCTGATCTGAGGGAGAAGAGGTCGAACTATCTATCTGAAGTGCTGGACTGCCTGAGCGCGGTTGATCTGGCAGCAGTAGCACGAGGACTGGCGTTGCTGGCAGACGCCGCAGAGAGATACGATAGGGAAGGGCAGCATGCAGCTGATCGAGGTTAATGGCCTGAGCAAGCGATTCGGCGAGTTCACGGCGGTAGACGGCATTTCTTTTCAGGAAGAACGTTTTGAGCATCCGGCTCCGGTTCTTCCGTTCCCGAAATCACTCACTCGCGCGATGCCATCTTGGAAGCTATCTTCTCAGGAGTGATGGGCAGCTCTGTTTCTCGTACTCCCACGGCGTCGAACACGGCGTTGGCTACCGCGGCCGCGACCGGGACTATGGTCGGCTCCCCGATGCCCCGCACTCCCAATGGGTGGCTCTTCGCCCATTGCTCAAGGATAACCGGCTGGATCGGAGGCTCGTCGAGGGCGGTGGGCAGGTAATAGTCGGCGAAAGTAGAGTTGAGCACCGCTCCGTTCTCGTCGAAACGCACCTTCTCCCCGGTCGCCAACCCCACGCCTTGAGCTACTCCTCCCTGAATCTGTCCCTCCACCGACAGACGATTGATGACCTGGCCGAGGTCGTGGATAGCGGTAACACGCAGGATGGTGGTCTGGCCGGTCTCGGGGTCCACTTCAACCTCGGCGATGTCTGTGGCAAAGGCGAAATGGGGCTTGGAGGGCATTGAGACACTCTCGACGCAGGCCGGATCGTGGGAGGGATGGGGAACCAGGCAACTGTAGACGGCCTGAATGGGGCCGCGGATGCTTGAGTGGCTGCGGCTCGCCACGGTGGAGAGGGCAACGTATCTATCGGGCGATCCTTTGACGAACACCTTCATCGATTCCAGCTGCAGGTCGGCGAGGTTGGCCTCCAGGTGCGCGGCCGCGACCTCCAGGATTTGGCGCCTGGTTTCGTCGGCCGCACCTTTGACGGCCATGCCCATGGCGTAAGTGGTGCGGCTGCCAAAAGCCCCGGCGTCGTAAGGGGTGCTGTCCGTATCGCCGCAAACCACGTTTATGCTGGAGATGTCCACTCCCAGCTCATCCGCGACCACCTGGGCAAAAGCGGTGCTGGACCCGGCGCCGGTCTCGACCGCTCCGATGAATAGGGTGAGCGTCCCGTCCTCGTTCAAACGGATGCCGGCGCTGGAGCCGAAACCGGCCGAGCCCCAGTATCCCGAGGCCACGCCAACACCTCGATTGGGTCGGCGCTCGGCCCGGGCCGCCTGGTAGAAGCGGCGCGCGTTCTCCAGGTTCCCCTTGAAAGTCAGGTCGCGGTAAACCTGCCCGGTAGGGGACAGGTCGCCATCCTCCACGGCGTTTTTGAGGCGAAGCTCTATGGGATCAATGCCCAGCTTACGAGCGAGAGTATCGAGGGTCGATTCCAGAGCGAAGGTGGCCTGGGGAACCGCGGGGGCGCGGCAGGCGCCGCAGACGACCTTGTTGGTCATTACGGCCAGCCCTTCGACCAGAAGGTTGTCGACCTTGTACGGCCCGCAGAGGTGGATGGGCCCGCTGGAGGCGACGTGGGGGCTGAAACTGGCATAGGCCCCGGCATCGCAGATGAAGCGACCACGCGTGGCCACGATGGAGCCGTCGCGGGCGGCACCGAGCTGCAGCCAGATCTCGGTGGCGTGACGAGGATTCGAGGCAAAGAACTCATCTCGCCGGCTCATCACCATTCTGACGGGCAGGTGACTCTTCAAGGCCAGCAAGGCGGCGAGGGGCTCGTCGAGGAGATCGTTCTTGCCGCCAAAACCGCCTCCGATGTGCCCGACGACGACGCGTATCTTGGACATCGGCATCTCAAGCACCTCGGCGAGCTGCTCTCGCGCCCCAAAAGGCGCCTGGCTCGACATCCAAAGTGTGAGTCTTCCCGAAGCGTCGACGTCTACCAGCACGGAGTGGGTCTCTATGTAACCGTGTACCGCAACTTGAGTGCGGTAGGTCTCTTCTACGACGACATCCGCCCGATCGAAGGCGCGGAGCACGTTCCCACGTTTGACAGTAGAGTGGTTGCAGACGTTGCCGTAGCGACGGAACTTTCTGTGCGACGGGTAGGACTCGAAGGCATCGTGCAGCTGCGGAGCATCGGAGCGCATCGCCTCGATGGGATCGAAGACGGCCGGCAGCTGCTCATATTCCACCCTGATGAGGCCGGCCGCTTCCGCGGCCGTGGCTTCGTCCACTGCCGCCACCGCCGCCACCGCCTCGCCCAAGTGGCGCACCTTGTCTCGAGCTATGATACGCTGGTCCTGAATGACGAAACCAAAGCGGACGTCGGGGGCGTCTTTCCAGGTAACGACGGCCTTTACCCCGGCCAATCGCTCTGCCCGGGAAGTATCGATGTCGAGGATTCGGGCGTGCGGGAACGAGCTGCGGACAACCTTACCCGTGAGCATGCGGGGCAGGCGCAGGTCTCCCGCGAAGCGAGCCCTGCCCGTGGCTTTTTCCGCGCCATCAATCCTGGGAATCGGCCTGCCTACCATCTTGCCGCTCATCCGTTCACCTCCGCCCGTAGCTTCGCCAGTGTGTCCAATTCGGATGCGTAACATTATACCCTGTTTTAGCCGGATTTGAGCTACCGCTTTCTCAGCCGACAGCCGAAGCAACTTTTCCAAACTCTTCTGAAATTGCACCATAAGAGCAAGCATTCGTACTTGGGATCGTAGGATCGAGGGTTGTGAAATGAGGTCCTCCCGGTTAGGATAGGAA